>CAYPVD010000151.1:0-7236 GCA_964414055.1 uncultured Fibrobacteraceae bacterium | reverse complement strand
CCCCCAGGTCAGGGCCGACCCCCAGCGCTGGCTCGGGGAATCCTTTCCCGACCTCGTGTTCACCAGGCAGGCCGACGGCACCGTGGACGTCGGCATCGATCCGGACGTCAAGGAGGCCATCCTCAACCGGGGGCGTCACACCCGGCGGATGTTCCTGTCCGAAGGGCTGTTCTTCCTGGCCCTGCTGGCGGCCGGGTCCAGCATTCTGATCCATTCCTGGCGCAGCGAGGTCCGCTACAAGCAGGCCCGGGAACTCTTCCTGGCCGGCGCCACCCACGAGTTCAAGACCCCCCTGGCCAGCCTGCGGCTCTACACCGAGACCCTCGGGCGGGAGGGTCTGCAGGAAGCGGACCGGCAGCGGATCCGCAACCACATGCTGGAGGACATGTCCCGGCTGGAGGACCTGGTGGACGACATCCTGGCCACCAGCGCCGCCGACATGTTCGCATCCGGACACCGCACCCCGCTGGACCTGGCCGCCGAGTGCCGGCGCGTGCTCGAGGATCTCGAGGGGTTCGCCGCCGAGAACGACGCCCGGTTCATCCTGAAGGCCGCCCCGGGCGCCGTGATCAACGGTCATCGCCTGTCCCTGGCCCTGGCCCTGCGCAACCTGCTGATCAACGCCGTGCAGCACAGCCCCGAGCCGGTCACGGTGGAGATCGCGATCATCCCCGGGACCAGGCGACACACCATCACCGTCACCGACGACGGACCTGGCATCCCGCGCCGGTTGCAGGAAAAGGTCTTCGAGTGTTTCTATAGCGGCAAGCAGGACGGCCGCACCTCGGGTTCGGGCCTGGGCCTGTACCTGGTGCGGCGGAACATGGAGATCCTGGGCGGCACCGTCACCCTGGACAGCGAGCCGGGCCGGGGCACCACCTTCACCTGCGTCCTGCCCGCCCACCGCGCCGCGACGACATGAACGGAGCCTGAGATGAAAAGACGCATCCTGGTCATCGAGGACGACGCCCACCTGGCCGACGGCCTGCAGATCAACCTCCAGCTGGAAGGCTACGAGGTGCTGCTGGCCGGCAGCGCCGAGGAGGGGCGCGACCTGTGGCGGGCCGGCGGCGTGGACCTGATCCTGCTGGACATCATGATGCCGGGCATGGACGGTTTCGAGTTCTGCCGCCTCATCCGGCGCGAGGGCGACCGGGTGCCTGTCCTGTTCCTGACCGCGCGCAGCGCCGGCCAGGACCGCATCCGCGGCCTGGACGAGGGCGGGGACGACTACATCACCAAGCCCTTCGAGCTGCAGGAGCTGCTGGCGCGCATCAAGTCCATCTTCCGGCGCCAGGACTGGTTCCGGGTGGGCGACCTGGAACCCGAGTTGAAGATCGGCAAGGCCGTGGTCGACCTGCGCGGCTACAAGGCCGTGACCCCCGCCGGGACCGTGACCCTCAAGGAGAAGGAGGCCATGATCCTGCGCCTGCTCAGCGAGCACCGGGGCGAGGCCGTGGACCGACAGACCATCCTGGACCGCGTCTGGGGCTTCGGGGCCTACCCCACCACCCGCACCGTGGACAACTTCATCCTGGCCCTGCGCAAGATCGTCGAGGCCGATCCCCACCACCCCCGGTTCATCCAGACCGTCCACGGCGTGGGCTACCGCCTGGCCGCCGATGACCCAGCCCCCGGATCGAACAGCTCATGAGCACCGGAATGAAGGATCTGCTGGACAGGTGGGAAACGGGCGCCGCGCCGGCCCCGGACCCCGTCGAGGTTCGTGACGCTGTGATCGAGGCCCTGGCCGCTGCTGACGGACCGACACAGGAAGATGATCTGCGCCGCTGGCTGGCGGTCACCCGCAAGCCCGGATTCCTGACCGCCCTGCCCAACGCCCCGGCCCGCGAGCAGTGGTTCGCTGCGGCTCTGCAGGTGATCGACGCCCTGGGTTTCGACCTGGGCGACCTGCTGACTCAGCGTACTAAGGCGGACCCGGACCGGACCCTGTTCCGGGATTTCAGCGGCGACGAGCAGGATGACTGGAGCTATCACCGGATCCGCGAGCTGGTCCGCGCCACGGCCGCCGTCCTGTGGCGCGACGGCCCGGCGCCGGAACTGCCCGTCGGGGTGGACAACCCCGTGCCCGGCCCCCGCGTGGGCCTGTTCTGCGACAACGGGGTGGGCACGGCCGTCTGCGATCTGGCGTGCCTGACCGAGGGCCTGCTGGTCTCGCCGCTGAACGTCCACTTCAAGTCCGAACACCTGGTGTGGATCTTCGATCGCCTGGTGCTGACCGTGGCCGTCTGCGACGGCAGCGAACGCCTGGACCAACTGCTGTCCCTGCGGGACAAGGTCGCCCACCCCTTCGACATCTACACCCTGAGGCCCGATCCCCGCGTGGGCCGGCCCGGCGTCTTCCTGCTGGACGAGGTGAGAGCCAGGCTGGGCGCCGCCGAGATCGCCTCCATCCTGAAGGACCGCCCTCGGCGAGGCCTGCGGGACATCGCCACGGTGATGTTCACCTCCGGCAGCACCGGCCTGCCCAAGGGCGTGGCCTTTTCCCAGCGCAACCTGATCAGCAAGCGGTTCGCCCGGGCCGCCGCCCTGCCGGAGGTGGGCCGGGACGAGACCCTGCTCTGCTACCTGCCCCTGTTCCACACCTTCGGCCGCTTCCTGGAGATGCTGGGCACGATCTTCTGGGGCGGTACCTACGTCTTCGCGGGCAACCCCTCGGCAGACTCCCTGCTGGATCTGCTGGGCCGGGTCGCCCCCACGGGCCTGATCAGCGTGCCGGTGCGCTGGCAGCAGATCGCCGACCGGGTCTGGGAACAGGCTCGCCGACCGGGAGCCGACCCCGACCACGGCGTCCACCTGCGCGGCCTGGTGGGCGACCGCCTGACCTGGGGCCTGTCGGCCGCGGGCTATCTCGACCCCAAGGTGTTCCGCTTCTTCCACAACCACGGCGTGAAGCTCTGCAGCGGCTTCGGCATGACCGAGGGCACGGGGGGGCTGACCATGACCCCTCCGGACGACTACGTGCCCGGGTCGGTGGGAGTTCCCCTGCCCGGCACCCGCGTCAGGCTGGCCGAGAACGGGGAACTCCAGGTCGGCGGCTGCTACATCGCCCGCTACCTGGACCCGGCCGGCGCCGCCGGAACCCTCGCGATCCAAGCCCCCGACAGCGACGACTGGTGGCTGTCCACCGGGGACCTGTTCCGGTGGACCGAGGGCCGACACCTGGAGATCGTCGACCGCATCAAGGACATCTACAAGAACAACCGCGGCCAGACCATCGCCCCGCGCGCCGTGGAAAGCCTCTTCGAGCAGGTGCCGGGCATCAAGCGCACCTTCCTGGTCGGAGACGGCCGGGCCTACAACACCCTGCTCATCGTCCCGGACACCCAGGACCAGGTGCTGCATTCTCTGCAGGACGAGGAAAGCAGGCGGCATTATTTCCAGCACATCATCACGGCCTCCAACCCCGCCCTGGCCACCTGGGAGCGGGTGGTGAACTTCGCGGTGCTGGATCGGGACTTCTCCCTGGAACGGGGCGAGCTGACACCCAAGGGCTCGTTGCGCCGCAAGACCATCGAGCAGAACTTCGCCGAGGTCATCACGGCCCTGTACCGCAGCGACGACCGGATCCTGGACTGCGGCGCCTACCGCGTGCGCATCCCCCGCTGGTTCTTCCGCGACCTGGGCGTCATCGAGGAGGCCATCGAGGCCGAGGACGGAGCCCTGGTCGACACCGAGAACGGCCGGCGCCTGGAAATCGCCGCGGGAACGGACGGTCGGGTCCGCATCGGCGACCTGGAATACACCCTGACCGGCGACCGGGAGGATCGTCCCCTGCTGGACCTCGGCCTGTTCGCCCGCCACCCCGTGCTGTGGCTGGCCAACCCCGCCCTGATCCGCTTCAGCCCCTGTCGCTGCGGCTGGAACACCGTCCTGAAAGGGCTCGCCAAGCACGTGAACCTGCCGGCACGCGACCGGCGGTCCCGGCCCGAGTGCCTGGAGCCGGTGGCGACGAATCCGAGCCTGACAGCCATCAACCGGCTATGCACCACCCTCCTGTTCGGCGAACCGGCCGACGCCCTGGCGGCCGTCAGGGAGCTGGACGTGGAGATGCGCCGCGCCCAGGGCCATGTCGCCGAGCTCATCCGCTCCCGCCTGCAGGCGGTGGCCACCCATCCGGTCCCGGAGGTCCGCTGCCGCACCTACCAGGTGCTGATGCTGGACCAGCCCAACCCGGACTACCGGCGGCACCTGCCGGCGTTCATCGAATCGGGCCTGCCCTTCCTGGACCAGGAGAGCTTCCAGGCCATCGGCCGGGCCAGCCTGCGGCCCCACGACCTGACCGCCCTGCGCCGCCGTCTGGCCTACTACCGCCACCATCTGCCGTGGCCGGCCACCGATCGCGTCCGCAAGGTCTTCAGCGACCTGTTGCGCATGCTGGCGGACTTCGGCCGCTACCACCTGGAGTACTACGGAGCCATCAGGGCCGAACTCGTGGCCTGGATCAGGCACGAGGCGGATCCGGAAATGGCCGCCCAGGCCCGGGCCGCCTTCGCCGAGTTGGGCGACTGGTTCGAAACCCGCCTGCAGACGGACTACCCCGGCATGGACCCGCGGGCCTGGGAAGGCAAGATCGCCTTCCAGGAGGGGATGAACGAGCAGGAGGCGGCGCTTCTGCGGGAGACCCTGGTGGGCACAACCTTTCTGCGCGAATCGCTGCTTCTGGCCTGCGGAGGAGAGGACATCGCCCTGCAGGACATAGGTCCCGGAGGCATCTGGGTCTCGCGGATCATCTCCCGCTTCGAGGATTCCCGCTTCCGGATCAGCATCAACACCCGGTCGGGCAAGCACTTCGACCTGCAGCTGATCATCTTCAAGGACCGGAACCCCGACCAGGCCCTCGAAACCATCTTCTGGTACCTGGCCTTGGGCGGTTGCGTAGCCGGTAGGCCCGTGCTGCCGGAATTCGGCAGCTGCCGGCCCGACCTGGGCGCCTTGTCCATGGCCTACACCAGCGACCTGACGGTCTGGGAAAAGATCCGGGAATTCAGCAGCACCCGCGGGCCCGGCACCGTCCTGCCCTCGCGCATGCGCTGGCGACAGCTGATGGTGCGGGCCATGGGCGTGGTAATCCGGGGCTGGCAGCACAGCGGCCGGCGCATCATCCCCGGTCGCATCTCCCCCTACAACATCGTGGTCCCCGAGCCCGATTTCCGCACCGGCGCCCTGCTGAACAACCTGACCGGCTGGCGGCCCTACACCGGCCCCTTCAGCCTGCTGCGACCCCTGTGGCGGAACATGATCCACCACACCCTGTGCCACTACCCCTGGACGGACTTCTATCTGGAAAGAACGTGGCTGTTCGACGCGGTGATCGAGGGAATGGGCATATCCGAGGGCACCGCATGGTTGCAGGACCTGGCGGCGACCGTCACGGACGGACCCGATGACCCGGACACCCTCATGTGGCCGGGATTCCCGCAGGAGCTGGCGGAGTTCCTGGAGAAGCTCACGTCGGGCTACTACCGGCCCCTGCCCTTGGAGGGGGCCATCCAGCGCTACGACGAATGGGAACGCACCCGGCAGGACGCCTCCATCTCGGCCAAGCTGGAGATCCTGCGCGAACTGGTCAGCCTCTATCGCCTGGACCGCCTGCCCCCCATCGCGCGGTTCACCCTCTTTCGCCACACCATCTTCACCCAGGCCCCGGCCGAGGTCCGGGCCCTGTTCGACCGCCTGCTCGAACGCATGCACCACGCCCCCGGGCGTCGGATCGAGGCCATGGTCGAGCTGTCCGACCTCCAGGCGGCCCTGGCCGATCCCGACGACCGCCTGGCCTTTTCACGGATGGCCTTTCCCCACTGGGAGCGCACCCAGACGGTGCAGATCAAGACCCTGGGCGACCCGGCCCACAACCAGGTGGTCGTGCACTCGACCCTGACCGACCGTCAGGGCCAGTCCTACACAGTGGGCGAACCGTCCTCTCCGGCCGAGGTGGGCCTGCTGTATCGCCTGTTCCTGCAGGCAGGGTTTCCCAAGACCGTCAGTCCCCAGGACCGGCACCTGGTGGTCATGGACCGGGCCGAGCAGATCGTCGCCGGAGCGGTCTACCGGCCCCATGACGAGGAGACGGTGTTCCTGGACGGGGTGGTGGTCAGCAGGGCCCTGCTCGAGCGCGGCCTGGCCGCCGGACTCATGAACGATTTCTGCACGCGCATGAAGGCGGCCGGCATCAAGGTGATCCGCACGCAGTTCTTCCTGCGCCCGTTCTACGAGAAGCACGGTTTCCGGGTGGACAAGAGCGGAGCCGGTCTGGTCCGTTATCTATGATCCGTCCTTGTCCAGCCACCGGCGCAGCTCGTGCCACTGCCAGGGTCTCCGACTGTGCCAGCGGCCAAGGGGAGCCAGGACCAGAAGACCCGCCCGACCCAGGGCGTCCTGAAGGTGCTCCACTTCGGCCATACGCTCCGGCAGATCCGGCGGCAGCTTGCCCTGCAGGCCGTTCTCCCGCAGCAGCATGCCGCCGCGCACGATCAGGTTCAGCTCGGCCTGCAGCCGCAGCAGACAGAGCATGTCCGCCACAGCCGGGGACTTGAAGTTATCCTGCAGCCCTTTCAGGTACGCCCCCATGGGCGACTGCTCGATACGGCCTGAGTCGATGATCTCCAGCAACTCCAGGTCGCGATCCATCCCGGTCCCCAGCCACCGCCGCACCCCCTGTTCCCCCAGCCGGTAGAGCAGCACCATGAGCACCGGAAAGACCAGCAACACCACTACAGTCGCCACCACCGGATGAGTCAGCAGACGGTTGAAACCCGCATGCACCAGGATCGCCGCAGCCAGGGCCATGCCCCAGTGCCGTCGTCGCAGGCCGCGGGGCGACAGGCCCTTGAGCAGCACGGTGAACAGGGCCGACGTGCCTCCGTGCATGACGGCCGTGCCCAACCCCCTGACCGCCCACACCAGGAGATCGGAGCGGTGCAGGTTTTCCAGGTAGTAGATGTTCTCCACCAGGGCGAAACCGGCCCCTACCGCGAAGCCCAGGATGGCCCCGTCGAGCAGGAAACCCACCCTGCGGGTCTGCACCAGCCAGCCGCAGTACAGGGCCTTGAGCAGTTCCTCGGTCACCGGGGCGACCAGGAGGGCGAAACCCAGCAGCGACATGCCGCTGAGCCCCAGCAGCAGGTTGTTCACCACGTAGCCGACCAGGGCGCACACCCCGCCGAACAACAGGGCCTGCAGGATCCGGCCGGGCCGCACCAGCCCGCGTGCATC
>CAYPVD010000150.1:0-7261 GCA_964414055.1 uncultured Fibrobacteraceae bacterium | reverse complement strand
CGTGAGCGATGCCGCCGCCGGCACCTACAACTACATCACGGGCTACGCCACACCCCTGGACATCACCGGATCCAGCTTCGTCTTCGGCACCCTGGACATCTTCGTCCTGGACGCCGGCGAGTTGGACTTCACCCTGCGCGGGTCGATCCCCTCGTCCGATACCGAAAACGGTCTGCCCATGGTCATGCTGGATGACTTCAGTCTGATGACCATCAACCTGGCCCAGGCCGAGGGCTCGGCGACCATGGTCCTCAACCCCACCGGGGATTGCGATGTCACCCTGCCGACCGAGGACATGAGCTTCGGCGCCGTCAAGGGCCTGTTCCGCTAGAACCATCTGCTTGATCTTTCCGGCTTGGCCGGTCAGCAGCCTGCGCCCGGAGGGGATTCCCCTCCGGGCGTTTTGCCTGTCGGCCGGGTTGGGGACCGGCCCGTGTTGACCGGCCACCGGATCGATCATATACTGGAAGTGTGCCCGTGATTCCGCGGCGGCGTGTTCCGGCGTGGGGTTGTGGTCGCGCTCACCCCTGAACCGAAAGTTCCGTCACCTCGTCATCCTGCCCGGGAGATCAGCATGGGGCGTTCCCTACCGATTTCGACCTGCAAAGGTTCACTGGTTCTGCGCCGCTTCGGAGGTGCGGTTTGGCTGCTGGCGGGGGTTGTCCTCTGCCTGGCTGCCGGGCCCGGTCTGGCCCAGGACGGGTTCGAGGTCCGGGAGAGCAACAGGGAGCATGTGCGCCTGGTCAGCGGACCGCTGGCGGCCCGCTGGGTGGCCCGGACAGTTCCCGGTGAAAATGAACCCTACTACGATCTTCAGGTGGAGGGCTTCACGAACCTGGGCGAACCGGGGGAGCCGCGCGTGCCCAGGCAGGGTGGCTGGTTGATCGTTCCCCCGGGCACGCACCCCGAGATCAGGGTGGTCAGCGAGCAGTGGGAAGACGCCGGCGGGCGGCGCCTGATGGTCGAGGCCGTGCCGGTGATTCTGCCGGGGGCCGATGACGGTTCGCGGTTCATGTCCGAGATCATCGTGCCTTACGGCAAGCCCTTGCCCCAGGGCGTGGATGTGCCGGAGACCGTGCGCAACAGCTTCGCCAAGCGCGGCGCAGCCGTTCGTCGGGAGGCGCTCAGCCTGGGTCCTGTGACCTGGTGGCGGGGCCGGCGCGTGGTGTCGGTGCTGCTGGTGCCGGTCCTGCACGACGGTCAGGGTCGCGCCTCGCGGGTGCTGAGCAGCGGCACCTGGGAGATCCGGTTCGTGGCCGACAAGCTGGGGACCCGGGCGGTTCCGCCCGGTCCCGTGCGCATGACGGCCAGGGGCGATGATCATTTCGGTTCCGCCTTCCTTAACGCCGATCTCCTGCGCACGGTCCTGCCCGAGGGCTCCGGTGCCGGGGCTCTTGCCCGGCCCAAGGCTGTGCCCACCGCCAAGATACGTCGAGGCACCCTGCTGGGGCCCGAGGCTCGCCTGGTCGTCAAGACCACACGCCTGCAACGTGTTACCGCGGCTCGGCTCCGGGAACGGGGGCTGCTGCCCGATCTGCCGGTGCCCGAGGAGGATATCCGTCTCTACCAGCGGCGCTACCTGGGGGCCACCGGGGCGGGCAGCTACACCGAGATCGAGGTGCCCATCCTGATGGTGGGAGACGGCGGGGACTTCGAGGGGGACGACTTCTTCGTCTTCTACGGGCTGCGCCCGCGTGACGATGGTCCCTACACCGCCGACCTCGGCAATGGTCCCGTGGCCATCCCCGGTTGCGGTGATCCCCACGAGATGAACAACGAGGGGAACATCTACTGGCTGGCCGCCGCCGAGCCGGCGACGGGCGAATCCTGGGCCCGGATGGAGAAGATCATCCTGCCTCCGGCCGCCGGCACCGCCCTGGAAAGCTACCGGCGCAGCGAGCATCACGAGGAACAGGTGGTTTTCCGGGAAAACGTGCCCGACATCGAGTCGGACCGGGTCTATCAGAACAATTTCCGGGACCCCGAGGCCTCCATCTCCCTCAATCCGTTGTGGTCGCCGGACGTGGACGGAATGGACGCCAGGATCAAAGTCGGTTACACGGGCTTCAGCGTGAACCCCATCTTCCTGCGCTTCGATCTGTACGTGGACAACGTGCCGGTCATGAACCTGGCCTCTGGAGTCTACCTCGCGTCCATGGTGGAGCAGACCAGGACCTTCAACGTGCCGGCGGGCCTGCTGGCCGGTTCCAGCGCCAAGGTCGTCATGACCCGGGACGAGCCAGCGGTGGGTCTTTCCTCCTACCTCGACTGGGTGGAGGTGGAGTATGACGCACGGTACACGGCCACGGGCAACATCCTGGCCTTCAACACCGGAGAGGGCATCGGCACACGGCCGGTGCAGGTGACCGGCTTCACCGACGGGGATCTGGGCCTTATCGAGATCACCGACCCCCGCCGTCCCGCCGTCGTGGATCTGCAGCCTGCGAACATCCTGACCACTGGGGAAACCCATGTCCTTTCCATCGCTCCGGACCAGGTGTCGGCTCCGCGGGCCTTCGTGGCCCGGGCCTTCTGGCACGGCGAGGGCATCCCCGAGTTCAGCTACATCAGCTCGACCCTTGCCGCCGATCCCGTGGATCCCTCGGTCCTGACCGGGGCGGAACCGGACCTGCTGGTGATCGCCCATCACGATTTCAAGGAAGCCGTCGGTCGTTGGATCGATCACCGCATCGCGCGTTCCGGGGGGAACCTGGTGGTCAAGCTGGTGGACGTGCAGGATCTGTACGACCACTACAGCGGAGGTCTGCGCGACGCCTGGGCCATCAAGCGGTTCACGGCCGAGGCCATTTCCCGCTGGGGGAGCTGGGCCCTGGTCCTGGTGGGGGACGCCAACGAGAACCCCCGCGGCCTCAAGGTGTCGTCGGTTGCGAGGGGGTGGTCCACCGATTTCGTGCCGGCCCACTACCATGTCCAGCGGGCCCTGGATTACAATCCGGAGCTCATGGCCGCCGACAAGTGGTATGCCACCAGCGAGGCGGGCATGACCTACCCCGACGACGACTACCCCGACGGGATCCACAGCCCGTGGGAGATGTACGTGGGCAGGTTCCCCTGCAACAGCGTGGACGAACTGGACACCATGATCGACAAGGTGATCACCGTGGAATCTCCCGCGGCAGGGCAGGACTGGCGGCGGCGGGGTATCTTCTTCGCCGATGACGCCTGGTCCAACGGGTACGGTCTGAATGCCCTCAGCAAGCTCACTTATCAGTCCAACGAGGAGGTGTTCGCTTCCAGCACCCGGGACTCGCTGGCATCCTTCTGGCGGGGCGGTTCGCCCGTGACCCTGGAAGCCGATACCCTCTTCCTGGCCGACTGGCTCGATCCCCTGTGGCCCCAGGGGATTTCCGAGGACCGGACCATCAGCGAGTTTGCCGCCTATACCGAGCAGTACGCGCTGCAGCCGCTGCTGCAGGCCATGAACCAGGGGGGGCTGGTCTGCTTCTACCAGGGGCATGCCAACCAGTACGTGCTGTGCTCGGAGTACTGGATCCAGGACGAGCTGGGGGACTCCTTCCGCAAGGATGTCTCCTCCCTGAACAATGCGCAGTCTCCCTGGTTCTTCTTCGGCCTGGGTTGCCACATCTCGGACTGGGCGCAGAACACCGTCAGCCTGGGGACCATACCCAAGGAACGCTCGCTGTCGGAGAAGATGATGGTGCGCTCGGGAGGGGGCGCTTCGGGGACCTACGGCAGTCCGGGATATGAATACATCACGGCCAACAAGGTTTTCGGGGAGAAGATCTTCCGGCGCTGGATGTTCCACCCTCCCGTGTCCGACGGCCCGGGCGGAGCCAACACGCCGCCCCTGCCGGGCCGGGCTACGGCCCCGCGCAGCCGCTGGATGATCGGCGAACTCCTGTGGGCCAGCGAGGCCGATCTCCAGGCCGTCCTGGGTGGTGATTCGGGTTATCAGGCCATGATCTCCCAGTATACCCTGCTGGGCGACCCCCTGATGGTCCTGGATGCGGGTGAACCGCAGGTGACGGCCTTCTTCGCCGATGATCCCGGGACGTCGCTGTCCGGCGAGATCGAGCTGCGGGACACAGACGGCACGAATTCGAAGACCCTGGACATCACCGCCCGGGACGAGGCTGGCATCGATCGGCTCAGCTTCTACGATTCCCGGGGCCTGGAATTGACCGCCGACCATGTGACCGAGGTCCTGCCCGACGGTCAGACCGACGAGCAGGAGGTCCACTATGCGGTGACGGTTCCCATCCGTCCCTTCGCCCACGACCTGACCGTCGACGTGTTCGATACCGGGGCCCCTCTGCCCACGGACCGGCACTGGCAGCTGGTGATGAAGGTGGCCATGGACGCGGAGATCCTGGCCGACGGGGTCCCGCTGATTCCGGAGGAGTTCGCCTTTACCACCGATGTTCCCGTGGACTTCTCCCTGCAGGTGAGCAGCTCCGCCTCCCTGTCCGCCGATGCCGTGATCACCCTGGGCAGCGACGATCTGGATCTGACCGGCGTCGTGATCGAGCGGCGGGACGCCCATGACCTGGAGGTACGGTTCAGCGCCACCGCCAGGGGGACGACCGAGGACGTCGAGCGGTCGGTGTACCTGGACATCACCGACGGCGGCTTCAGCGGGCGATCCACGTACGTGTTGCAGGAAGGTGCGGCCAGCCCTGGTGTCGAGGAGATCGGCAGGGTGTTCAACTACCCCAATCCCATGGCCGACCGCACGCGGTTTTTGATCGAGACCGGGGCCGCAGGCCGGGGGGTGATCCGGGTCTTTTCGGTGGCCGGCAGGGTCGTCGCCAGCATTCCCATCGACCTGCCCGGGGGAGGCTCGTCGGCCATCGTGACCTGGGAAGGCCGGGACGAGCGCGGCGACGAACTGGCCAACGGCACGTACCTTTACCGCGTGGAGTTGGAAGGAACCGGAGGCAGGGTGGTCAGCGACATGCAGCGCCTGGTGGTCATGCGCTGACGGGTCACGGCCAGGGAGGGCGCGTGGACTTATTGCGGGGATTTCGCCCCCGGCGGGGGTGGTTGGTGGCCGGGCTGGCCTGTCTGGCCCTGGGCGTCTGCGGTTGCGGAGGTCCCAAGCGTCTGCCGCCGGTGATCACGGCCGCCGAGTCCGTGCCCGGCCTCAAGGCGGCCGTCCCGGCCCTGCTGGGCATCGGGCTGGCCGAGGACCGTGCGGCCATCGTCCTGGTCACCGGGGGACCGAGCGTGTTGACCTCCGCCGAGGATGGATCCCGGCTGTTGGCCGTGAACGAGACTGGTCGCAAGGTAGTGCTGGAACGCCGGGGCCCGCGGGTCTTCTGGCGCAGCGGGGCCGATTCCGGCTCCGCGACACGTATCCGGCTGGAGCCCCTCGATCCCGGGGACCTGCCGGTGTTCGACGGACGCTCCTACCGCGGTGATTTCCTGGTCGTACCATCCCCCGGCGGAAACGGCCTGACCCTGATCAACAACGTCGACCTGGAGGCCTACCTGAGGGGTGTTGTGCCCTGGGAGATCGGGCGCCACGACAAGTCGGCCACGGCGGCCCTGGAGGCCCAGGCGGTCGCCGCCAGGACCTACACCATCAGCCATCTGCAGGAGCGTGCCGATCACGGCTTCGACCTCTTCGCCGACGTCATGGACCAGGTCTACAAGGGCTCCGACGGCGAGGATCCCCTCTGCAACCTGGCCATCCGGCGCACCAGGGGGCTGGTGCTGGAATCGGGCTCCGAACTCGTGGAAGCGTATTACAGCGCCTGTTGCGGGGGCACGACCAGCCGGATCGAGAAGGTCTGGCCGCGGTCGGCCCGGCCCTACCTGGTGGACCACCCCGACGCTCCCGGACCGGGGGACGAGCCGTTCTGCTCGCAGTACAAGTACTACACCTGGTCGCAGTCCTGGAGTCCGGGGCAGCTGACGGCCATCCTGCAACGCACCCTGCCTGAGTACCACGAGGCCTTCGCCACCGGCGCGAGGGCCCGCTGGGCCGGGCCGATCTTCAGCCCGCAAAGCCGCACTGCGAACCCTCTGCAACCCGGCGAGTTGCTGGACCTGGAGATCCTCGACCGGACGCCCAGCGGGCGCGTGGCCACCCTGGCCGTGACCACGACCGCCGGCACCTATCGTGTACGTGGCGACCGTGTACGCTGGGTGCTGGCGCGACCGGGTCCGGGCGGAGGCATCCTGCGCAGCGCCATGTTCGATCTGGAACTGGAACGGGATGGCCACGGGATCACGTCGGTGACGGCCCGGGGCCGCGGTTACGGGCACGGGATCGGCATGTGCCAGGCGGGCGCCCTGGTCATGGCCAGGCGGGGGTACGATTTCGCCGCCATCCTTTCGCACTACTATCCGGGCTCGAGGCTCGCCAGGCTCCGGTCGGGTTCCAGGCCATGAGCGGGTTGGGCCGGCGGCTCTGTGTGGCGTTGGAAGGGGTCCGCCCCACGTCCGCCGAGAGGACTTGGTTGCAGGAGCACCGGCCTGCGGGAGTCATCCTGTTCACCCGCAACGTCGGGGATCTGCATCAGCTGGCCGGGCTTTGCCGCGAGCTGCACGATCTGGTGCCCGGGATCGAGATCAGCGCCGATCACGAGGGCGGCCCGGTGTCCCACCTGGCCGCGGCCCTGGGCCGGCCTCCCGCCCCCTGGACCCTGGGTGCCCTGGGCGACCCCGAAACGACCCGTCAGATCCACCTGGAGACGGCCCTGCGCCTGCGGAGCGCGGGGGTGGACCGGGTGCTGGCGCCGGTGGCGGATGTGCTTGCGGAGCGGTCCAATCCCGTCATCGGCAGCCGGGCCTTCGGCAGCGACCCGCAGCTGGTCTGTCGCCATGTGGAAGCGGCGGTGAAGGGGTTGTTGGCAGGCGGTGTAATGGTCTGCCTGAAGCATTGGCCCGGTCACGGGGCTTCCCTGACCGATACGCATCTGCAAGGGGCTCGCCGGGGTTCGGCCACGGACACGGGTTTCACGGCACCGTTTGCGGCGGGCCTGGCCGCCGGGGCCGATGCTGTCATGGTCGGCCACCTCCCTGCCCCGGGCAGCGATCTGCCCGCCACCCTGGATGCCGCGTTTCTGACCCGGACGCGCAACATCCTTGCCGGTCCCGGGGACCACCTGCTGCTGTTCGCCGACGATGTGTCCATGGGCGCCCTGCGAGGGCCCATGGCGAGGCTGGGAGCCCTCGCGACCGACGGCCGCGAGGAAGGTCTGGTGGATGTGGACACCCTCGGGAAAACCTGGCTGGCGACCATTGCCGCAGCCGGCTGCGACCGGATCCTCCT
>CAYPVD010000149.1:0-7279 GCA_964414055.1 uncultured Fibrobacteraceae bacterium | reverse complement strand
GAAGTACGGCGCTATTCGGCTGTACAGCCAGCTGGCCCAGGACTGCGAATGGAAGGTCGGCAAGACCATCTGGGTCGCCGGCCACAGCGGTCCCGAGACCGCCGAGGACAGCCGCACCCACTTCGGCATCTTCAGCCCCATGACCACCCAGCTGTTCCCGGACGGCCAGGTGATCAACATCTACCCCTGGGAGTACAACGAGGTGCCCGTCCTGCTGGCGGCGGCCATGAAGACGGACAAGCCCATCATCGCCCTGCACCTGACCAGGCCGGGCGTGGAGATCCCCGACCGCGAGGCCCTGGGCCTGGGCTCGCACCTGGAGGCGGCCCGCGGCGCCTACATCCTGCGCGACTACAAGGACGGCGCCCCGCAGCAGGGCGTGATCATGGTCCTGGGCACCATGAGCACCTACAACCTGATCAAGGCCCTGCCGGAGATCGACCAGGCCGGCGTGAACGTGAAGATCGTGGCCGTGCCCAGCCCCCAGCTGTTCGCCCTGCAGCCGGAGGACTACCGGAACAAGGTCCTGACCCCCGGCGACCGGCTCAACAGCACCTACATCACCAACGGCGCGCGACGGACCATGAAGGACTGGATCTTCAATCCCCTGGCCGACCAGTACGCCCTGAGCAGCGACTGGGACGACAAGTGGCGTCCCGGCGGTTCCCTCGACGAGGTCTGCCTCAGCGCGAAGATCGACCCGGAATCGATCCGTGACGGGGTGGTGAAGTTCGCCCGCGACCACAAGCAGCGGATGGAGACCCTCGACGGCATGCTGAAGCGGGCCGAGGGTTGATCCCTTCGGTTCGCACGGCGATGATCAGGACGGGCCTGGCCCTCGGCACGGCCCTGGTCCTGATCATCCCTGCGGCGGCCGCCCCCCCTTCCCGGGGCACCATCACCTTCGTCGAGAGCTGGCCCGCGCAGACCGTGCTCGATCTGCCGGACATCCCCGATGCGCCTGATGTCTGGCGGGATGTCATGGCGCACGCCCGCAAGCGCATCGACATCGCCAGCTTCTACTACAGCCGCCTGGGCGACGGCAAGGACGCCTACGGCCCCGCAGGCGTCGCCGACGGCCTGGTTCCGGTCCTGGAGGAGGTCGTACGGGCGTCACGGGATCGGCATGTGCAGGTCCGCGTCCTGGCCGATGCCAAGTTCCATCGCACTTATCCCCAGGTACCCGACTGGCTGGACAATCACGACGGTATCACCGTACGGACCTTCGACGCCGCGGCCGCCTTCGGCGGCAGCGGCGTCCTGCACGCCAAGTACTTCCTGGTCGACGAAGATCGGCTCTTCATCGGCAGCCAGAACTGGGACTGGCGAGCCCTGGGTCAGATCCACGAGCTGGGCGTGCTGGTACGCGATCCAGGCCTGACGGCCGACCTGCGGCGGATCTACGACCTGGACTGGCGGTTCGCCGGCGGCGACACGGTACCGACCGGCATGGGCCACGCCCACGGCCCCTCGTCCCTGGTCACGGCCGCCGGTGACACGGTGTCCGCGTACGTCGTGGGCAGCCCCGAAGGTCACCTGCCCGCCGGCATACCCTGGGACTTGCCGGCCATGATCTCCCTGATCGACGCGGCCCGGGACTCCATCCACGTCCAACTGCTTTCCTACGGTGTGACCGACCGGGAAAAACGCCTGTTCGACGACCTCGACCGGGCCCTGCGCCGGGCCGCCGTGCGCGGTGTCCGCATCCGGATGATCGTCTCCAACTGGGGCACCTCGAAATACCGGCTGCCTTGGCTGCAGTCGCTGGCCAAGGTGCCGGGCATGGAGATCAGGATCACCTCCATCCCCCAGCTTCCAGGGGGCTTCATCCCCTTCGCCCGGGTCGAGCACGCCAAGTACCTGACCTGCGACGGCGACGCCATGTGGATCGGCACCAGCAACTGGTCCCGCGACTACTTCTACGCCTCCCGGAACGTGGGCCTAGTCATCACCGGCCCGGGCGCCCCCCGCGATCCGGACCGTTTCTTCAATCTCAGCTGGCACGGACCCTACGCCGTGACGCTGGATCCCTGCGGGGAATACAAGCCCCCACGCCGCAACTGAAGAAAGAGGACAACCATGGATCTGGAGTATCGTTTCAAGGACATGACCAAGGATGAGCTTCTGGGGTGGCTGCAGGACGCGGCCAAGCTGTGGCTGGCCCACGACGGGCTGTGGTTCCAGGCCGTCGAGGCCGGCGACGGCATGCCCCGAGCCATCGAACACGACACCACGGCCTGGTCCCGTTTCTCGCCCATCGAAGCCAAGCGCATCATGAAGCGGCTGGGTCTGGAACCGGGCGGGGGCATCGACGCCCTGATCACCTGCCTGCAGTACCGGCTGTACGCCCACCTGAACGAGCAGGAGCTGGTGGAAAAATCGGACCGGCACTGCGTGTTCCGCATGAAGAAATGCCGGGTCCAGAGCGCCCGCCAACGCCGGGGCCTGCCCGATTTCCCGTGCAAGTCGGTGGGCATCGTCGAGTACACGACCTTCGCCAAGACCATCGATCCGCGGCTCGAGTGCCGCTGCCTGGCCTGTCCCCCGGACGATCATCCCGACAGCTGGGTCTGCGCCTGGGAGTTCACCCTCCAGGACGAGACAGAGGCCTGAACGATGGCGAAGTCATCCCTGCCCGAACGCCTGGTGATCGACCGCGCCGTGCTGGTAGTGGTGGACATCCAGGAGCGTTTCCGCGACCTGATCGACCGCATGGACGACGTGCTGGCCAACACCGGGCGGCTCATCCGCTTCGCCCAAACGGTGGATATGCCCGTGCTGGTCACCGAGCACTACCGGCGGGGGCTGGGCGGCACGATGCCGGAGATCACCGCCCACTGGGACACCTTCGATCCCCTGGAGAAGATCAGCTTCAGTTGTTGCGGGTGCGAGGCGTTCAATAAGGCCCTGGCCGCGTCGGGACGCGACCAGGTCATCCTGTGCGGCATCGAGACCCATGTCTGCATCTACCAAACGGCCGCCGACCTGATGCGGCAGGGCAAGCAGGTCGTCGTGGCCGCCGACGCGGTATCCTCGTGCAGCAAGAAGAACCGCAAGCGGGGCCTGAAGGTCATGGTGGAACTGGGCGTCCAGAACCTGGGCGCCCAGATGATCATGTTCGAGCTGCTGGAACGGGCCGACGACCCCCGCTTCCGCCTGGTCAAGGACCTGCTGCGGGAGTAGCTCCCCCTGCCTTTCATAAAGCGGCGGCCCCGGTCGTGAAACCAGGGCCGCCGCATCGATCTCTCTCACGAGGTCAGAAGGAGTAACCCAGTCCCAACGCCATGGTCTGCTTGAACTGCCCGGCCTTACGGATGGCCCGGCTGACCACGTCGCCGTTGAGAAGGTTGCCGTTCTCATCCACCTCCGGCTTGACGCTGTTGTCGTACTTGTCGTACACCCAGCGCACGGAGAAGACCACCGAGATGGCCTTGGTCACGTGGGTGGTGAACGTGTTCTCGAAATCGGCGTCCAGGGACGTGGTGTAGTCGGCGATGTCCGAAGGCAGGGACCCGTCGGGCACCATATCATCCTCGAAGACCGACTTGCCGGAGTAGTCGAAGGGCAGGCTCAGGGTGAGCTTGGAGGCCCAGTCGACGCGCCCGTCCAGGGCGGCGACCTGGTACTCGGTGACCATCTCGGCTGCCGCCTCGGTGCTGGTAGAGGTCTCGGTACCGTCGTCGGGAGAAGGATTCGGGTAGTACTTGCGGCTGTACTGGCTGAATGCCACCCCCAGGCGGGTCATCAACGTCTGCCCCTCCTTGGCGATGAGCTGGCGGGAAATACCCACCGATTCCTTGAACTGCAGGGGATTGAGGCTCAACGGCCGATCCGGATCGTCGGTCAGATCCTGGAACAGGGAGTTGAAGTTGAAGGCCACGAAGGGATCCCACCCGCTGCTGGTGGTCCAGCGCAGCAGGGATTCGAACTCCACGTTGTCGGTGGTCTTGTCCGGGCGCTTCCAGTACAGGGAGCCGCCGGCATCCCGCTCCTGGCTGTGGGTCTGGCCGTAGGCCAGGTTCAATGTGTTGCGCCAGTTCATCTTCTCGCTGAACTGCTTCTCCAGGCCGGCATCGATGATGCCGCTCCAGACCACCGAACCCTTGTCGCCGCCGTTCCAGTTGTCGCTGTAGTTGCTCTGCAGCAGGTTCAGGCTCACATCCACCTTGTGCCGCCAGACGCCGATTTCCGCTTCATCCGCGGCCCGGACCGCAGGCACGGTCAGGACCGCCAGCATCAGGACAGCCAGGGTTGTCGCCTTGATCTTCATTGATGTGCTCCTTCGTGGTTCTTTCGGTTCAGGTTCAGTCGGATGCCTTCTGCATGTGGACGACCGTCTGCGGGAAGGGAATCTCGATCCCCGCCTTGTCGAAGGCCTCCTTGCAGTTCTTGTGGAAGTCGAAGTAGACACCCCAGTAGTCCGCCGCGTTGACCCATGGGCGCACCACCAGGTTGACGCTGGAATCCGCCAGCTCGGCCACGGCCACGGTCGCCTCCGGGTCCTTCAGCACCCGCGCATCGGAGGCCAGCAGGTCGCGGATGATCTCCATGGCCTGATTAATGTCCGAGTCGTAACCGATGCCCATGGTCATGTCCACCCGCCGGGTCTCGTAGCCGTTGTAGTTGTGGATGGTTCCGCCGAACAGGGCCCCGTTGGGCACGGTGATCCGGATGTTGTCCGGGGTCGCCACCGTGGTGCTGAAGATCTGGATCTCCTTGACCACGCCTTTGACACCGGCAGCCTCGATGAAGTCACCGACCTTGAAGGGCCGGAACAGCAGGATCATCACCCCGGACGCGAAGTTGCCGAGGGTACCCTGCAGGGCCATGCCCACGGCGAAGCCGGCGGCACCCAGCAGGGCGATGAAGCTGGCGGTTTCCACACCGAACTGGCCCACCACCGCGATCACCGTGAAGGCGATGATGGTGAAGTAGGCCAGGCTGGAGACGAAGCCGGCCAGGCTGGGATCGACCTGGCGGCCGATCATGATCGTCCTCATGGCGCTGCGCACCTTGCCGGCCACGAAGCGGCCGATCCAGAAGATGACAATGGCACCCAGGATCTTCAGACCCAGATCCGGGCCCTTGTCACGCACATAGGTCAGGATTCCGGCCCAGAAATCGGCATCGGTGACCTTGACGGCCGTGCTGGCGGACCCGGCGGCGGCCGCCTGTCCCAGAAAAGCGAGCATGGTGTTTCCTCCGTGGAATTTCAGTCGGAAAAAGAGGCCCAGAACATCCGGTCACCCGGGAGGCTCCCCCACAGGGCCTCGAAATTAGACCGGAATAGTAGTCTATAATCCCTGATAGTCAATTTCATTCTTGAGTACCGGCGGCCTCGGTCATGATCACCACGTCGATGCGCCGGTTGAGCGCCCGGCCCTCCGGCGTATCGTTGAGAGCCACGGGACGGTCGGGACCGAAGCCCTCGGTGGCGATGGTCCCTTTCTGGAGGCCCAGATCCTTTTCCAGCCTCCTGGCCACCGTCTCGGCCCGACGGCGCGACAGACGCAGGTTGGCGGCCCTGCCGCCGGTATCGTCGGTGTGGCCCTCGACCCTGAACGTCGCCCCGGGAAAGGCCCGCAGACCATCCTCCAGACGCTTGATCAGATCATCCTGGCCGGCGGCAAGCTGGGCGCTGCCGACCCCGAAGGCCATCCCGTGCAACCGGACCATGACCTCGCCGCCGGGCGACAACAGCACTTCCCCCTCCTCGGGGGTGAAGGCCGCACGCAGTTTGGCCACCGCATCCTCGAATTGCTGCTTGCGGGTCAGGACCGACTCGGCGGCAGACCGGTCGGCCTCCGCCACCCCTGCCCTCAATTCGGTCTCCCAGAGCTTCTTGCGCAGGGAGCTGTTCTCCACCCGCAGGGCGGTGATCAACGAATCCTGGGCCGCGATCCGTCCCCCGACCTCATCCTGGAGACGGCGGTTGGCCACCTGCAGGGAATCGGCCCGGACCTTCAGGGCCAGCAGGCGCCGCTGCAGAGCGGCCTGCAACGCTTCGGCCCTCCGGTCCCCCGTGAGCTCGGGCGGCAGATCGATGCCGCTGAGGGCGGCGATCTCGTCCAGGGCCTGGTCGTAGCGGTTCAACAGGGCTTCCAGACCGCTTTTCCGGCTGCGCATGGATTCCACGAACACAGCCATGTTCACCAGCCGGCGGGCATCTCCCGCCAGGGCCTCCCATTCCTCGTCCGTGGCGCCCTGCTTGCGGGCACGATCGTAGCGGTGATCCAGGTCCCACCACGCCTGGGGAAGCTGCCCCTTGGCTCCGTGGTCCTTGGCCTGTTCCAGCAGACTCTTGACCTCGGCCTCCAGGCCCGAATCCCCGTCCTGGGCCGGCACGGGCCCCGCACAGGCCACCAGGACAACCAGGGCCACCCCCATCACCACGGACGACAGGTTCCCCCGCCGCTGGAAACGTTCGGACCTATCCATCATGACCAGCTTCCTCTTGTGTCCGGCATCGCGCCGGGGTCTCATCCAGGATCCTCTTGACCCGCCTCACGACCTCGTCGGCGGCGATATCCTGCAAGCAGTTGTAGAAACGACATTTTTCCCGGGTGCACCGTCTCTTGGCCGGGCAGGATACCTCGGGCGTAAGATGCACAGCATGAGGCCCCCGCTGCCCCCAGCGCACTGGATTCATGACCGGAGCGGGAGGAAACAGCCCCACGGTCGGTGTTCCCACCGCCGCCGCCAGATGCAACGGGCCGGTCGAAGGCGCCACCAGCACGTCCCCGGTCCCCAGCACGGCCATGAACCGGGCCAGGGTGAACCTCTCCAGCAGCACCCTCACACGCTCATCCAGATGCAGTTTCACGTCCCTTATCATGCGGGCATCGGCGGCCGAGCCGGTCACGAAGACGCGGGCTCCGGGCAGCCGGGCCAGCTTGTTGGCGACCTCCGCGTAACGCTCCGGTCCCCAGTCCAGGGCCGAGCCGCCGGAACCGGGGTGGATGAAGACGACGCGGGAAGCCCCGGGAGCCTCCTTGGCGCGCCAACCTGCAGCCCAGGATTCCTGATCGGCGCCGGGATGGACCCGGGGGCGACGAACATCCGCCAGGGCCCTCTGCCTCTGCTCCACGGACAAACCCGCCATGGCCGCGGCCAGTTCCAGGTTCAGATCCATCTCGTGGCGCCCGCTGCGGGAGCGGCCCTGGCGCACGCCGCCGTGCAGCAGGAACCAACTGCTCGGTTTGGAATGGGGTCCCCATATCCGGCCGGCCCTCACCCGACGCAGGAACAAGGCAAGTTCCCGGCGGTACTGGAGCATGAG
>CAYPVD010000148.1:0-7421 GCA_964414055.1 uncultured Fibrobacteraceae bacterium | reverse complement strand
CCGGCACCGGGGTGATGGGATGGACGGCGCGGCCGCCGATCACCTCGCCGATGTCGTTGGCCAGGCGCTTCATGCGCAGGGCCCGCAGCACGACCTCCGGATGGGAGGACACCAGCGGGAACACCGAGCCCACCTTGAGGAAGTCCGGCGCGGCCAGGAAGTAGGCGTGCAGGATGTTGGACTGCATGGTCGCCCCGTGGATCAGCAGCTTGCGCAGCAGGACCGTCTGCTCGCTGACCTTCAGACCCAGGGCCTGTTCGGTGGCCTTGAGGGATGTGATCTGGTGGCCCAGGGAGCAGATCCCGCAGATGCGCGAGGTGATGATGGCCGCCTCGTGGAAGCTGCGCCCCTTGAGCATGGCCTCGAAGTAGCGGGGCGCCTCGACGATCTCCAGCTGCGCCTTCTCCAGCTTCCCGTCGCGCATGTTCACCACGATGTTGCCGTGACCCTCCACCCGGGTCAGGTGTTCCACGTTGATGTCCAGGTTCATGGTCATGACTTGAGCCCCTCCAGTTCATGGGAGTTGTAGAGGTGCATGCGTTTCCAGGCCTCGTTGACCGACAGCCCGTGCTGGACCAGGATCTCCTCCATGGCCTTGAGGTTGGGTTCGGGCACCAGGCCCCGGCAGCCGGTGCAGTACTGGCCGAAGGTGGGGCAATGGGCGTCGCACCCGCCCCGCGTGATGGGTCCCAGGCAGATCATGCCCTTCTCGTACACGCACTCGTTCTCCTTGAGCTTGCACTCGACGCAGACGGCGCTACCGGGCTCGACCGGCTGCTTGCCCATGACCAGGGCCGTGAAGACCTTCAGGAATTCGATCTGGGTCATGGGACAGCCGCGCACGTTCACATCCACCTTGACGACGGCCGACAGCGGCAGGGCGGGCAGGGTCGGGAAGAGGTACTTGTCCTTGCCGTAGACCTCCTCGCGCACCTCCTCGATGGGCCGCGTGTTCTTCATGCCGTTGATGCCGCCCTGGACGGCGCAGGCCCCCACGGCCACCAGCACCTTGGCCCGGCGCCGGATGTCGTTGATGCGCTTGATGCAGTCGGGCGTCGAAAGCGACCCTTCCACGAAGGCGATGTCGTACTCGCCGGGGCGGTCGTCCATGGCCTCGCGCCACTCGACGATATCCACGTGCTCGAGCATGTCCAGCAGCTGGTTTTCGAAGTTGAGCTGGTTGAGTTCGCAGCCCTCGCAGCCGGTGAAATCGAAAAACGCCACGCGCGGTTTTGCGGCCATCAGAGCGCCTCCTCGAGGGACTTGAGGTCCGGGTAGTGGTACACGGGGCCGTCCTGGCACACGTAGGAGTGGTTGATCTGGCAGTGGCCGCACTTGCCCACGCCGCACTTCATGCGCCTTTCGAGGGACATGTAGATGGCCTGGTCGGACAACCCGCGTGACTTGAGGGCCATCAGCACGAAACGGTACATGACCGGCGGCCCGCACACGCAGCACACGGTCTTGCCCAGATCCAGGTCCAGGCCCGGGATCAGGGTCGTGATCACCCCGACCTTGCCCTTCCACGCGGGCGAACCGCGGTCCACCGTCACGTGGAAATCGACGTCCGGATCCTTCTGCCAGGCGGCGATCTCGTCGGTGAACAGCAGCTCCCGGTCGCTGCGACTGCCGTAGCAGATGATCAGCCGACCGAACTCGTCCCGCCGGTCCAGCACGTAGTTGATCAGCGACCGCATGGGCACCAGCCCGATGCCGCCGGCTATGATCAGCACGTCCTTGCCCCGGAAATCGTCCAGGGGAATGCCGTGGCCGAAGGGTCCGCGGATGCCCACCTTGTCGCCGGGCTTCAGCTCGGCGAGCTTCTCGGTCAGCAGACCGACCTTGCGGATCCCCAGCTCGAACACGCCCTTGAGGGTAGGCGACGAGGAGACCGAGAAGGGCGCCTCACCCACCCCGAACACCGAGACCTCGACGAACTGCCCAGGGGCATGCCCCAGGTCCCGACCGTCGGGCAAGGCAATAGTGTACAGGGTCTCCAGCTCCGTCAGGCGCTTGACCTCGCGGACCTCGGACATGACCGGCAGGTACAGGTCCTGCGGTTCCTGCGAGGACACCAGTTCATTCAGCTTCATGGAAGTAACTCCTTCACGATCAATCCCGGTTAGACAGCCGTGGTCGGTTGCTTCTCGTAGTCGGAAATGCACCTGTTGACGATGCTGACGATGCTGATCCCGGCGGTGCAGTAGGCCGTGCAGCGGCCGCAGCCCACGCACCAGGGGTGCCCGGTCTTGTCGCTCAGGTACTTGAACTTGCGCATGACCCGGTGCCGCTGGCGCTCGGCCAAACCGCCGCGGAACACCTCGCCGCCGGCCACCTCGGTGAATTCCCGCAGCATGCATCCGTCCCAGATGCGTTCCCGGTTGCCGCCGGTGACGGTGATGTCGACATTCTCCTCGACGTTGAAGCAGTAGCAAGTGGGACAGACGATGTTGCACGACCCGCAGCCCACGCATTTCTCGGCCGTCTCGGCCCAGATCGGATTGTCATAGCTGGCAGCCATGACCTCGTTCAGCTTGGCCTGGGGCAGGAAGATATGCTGGTGGAAATGCCCCTCGGGCGGCCGAGGCCCGTCGGCGGCAGGCAGTTCGAAACCGTCCATCAACTCGCGACCCTCGTCCGTCAGAATATCCACCAGGTAGCCATCGCGCGTGCGTGTGAGGAAGACATCGAATCCGGCGGTATCCTGGGGTCTGATGCCCACCGAACCGGAGAAATGAAACTCGTCCGGCTCGAACGATACGCCGACCCAGATAACACCCTGTCGCCGTGTCAGGTAGTTCTTCTCGGCGTGTCCTTGGCTGAAGTTGTAGTCCAGCCGGTCGATGGCAGCGCGGTCATAGGAATGGATGCCCAGGAAGACCGCGTCCAGGGGCTTGACCTCAGCCGCCTCGTAGGAGTGGTTCGTCAGATCGAAGGTCAACAGCTCGTCCCGCGGCGGCAGAAAGAACTTCTTTACCGACTGCATGGTCCGCGCGTAGTCCAGGATGACGGCGGCTGGATCGGCGACCTTCCCCAGGGCCACCGAGTGCTTCCCCGAGCGCTGCGGCGCGTAGACGGTCTTTTTCCGCATCAGATGCGCGACGAATGCCTCGATGCGGTCACTGGCCAGGAATTTCAGGTCCATGGATGTCCCCTCACCGTGGTCGGAATTCCGGATGGGCTATTTATCAAGGATCGACCCTACCGAGTCATTCCTTTAAGGAGAAATGTTTTTATTAAAACAAGTAATGTCAAGAAAAAAACAGCCATATGATAATTATGTTGGGATTGAACACCCGATCAGTCACAATAATGAGCTCGGCCGAGAGCGAAAGTCCATTGGCGACAGCTTCCGTTCGGAGCGTGAGCCAATAACTGTATACTGTATAATGGGTGTTATTTGCCAAATACCCAGCGATTTTGGCGGTCATGGTCCCCCGGGGGGCATTTCCTCCAGGTGGGGATGGCCACCGAAATGAGCGGTTCTTCCTCTTCTCAACCTCACAACGCATTTATTGTGAGTGTGCGGGGATCCAGATCCCCGTGGCATACTAATACATCAAATAAGCAGGCGGGCAATACCCCAATGGAGCAAGGGGCGCCGCGATAATGGGAATAAATGCGGGATCAAGCACGGTCAGCGCCAGACGACGCGCCACCGGCCGTCGAACTCTTCCACCGCTCCGATCCGCCCTTGCTCATCCGGCCGGGCCAACTTGAAAACCCAGGCCGACGGGGGTTGTTCCTCGAACACCAATTCCACTTTCCCGGCCGTATCCCGGCCAGGCCTGATCGTCAGCGTGCAGGCGACCGGCCCGATGCGCGTGGGCACCCGCAGCTGCGGCCACGGCGTCGGAAGATGCGGCGCGACCCGCACCAGCGGCGGGTCGGCCGTCAGATCCACGTTCAGCCCCGCATAATCCTGCACAACGTTGCGCAGCAGCTCGGCCAGAGACCAGGCCTGGCTTGTCGCCCCGCCGAATTCGTCGTTATCGGGGGCGCGCGCGCCGTCGCGGATCTCCTGCAGGGTGCCCACGGCGCCCTCGTCCAGAATCTCGTCCAGCAACATGCGCGTCTGCCCGAAGCCGGCGGCCGGATCGTTCAGCGCCGAGACGTAAGCACCGGACAACCACAGCCACACATCGCCGTTGTGATAAGCCTCGTCGTAGTAGTAGCGCGCCAAGTCCAGGTGCCGGGGGTGGAAGGCCGGGTCGGTCGCCGCCAGGGAGCGCACGCCCCAAGGCATGACCAGCTCCCGGGCGCACTGCGCGGTGATGGTGTCTCGTTGCGTCGTCGTGAACAGCGCGGGCGAAGCCAGCACAGCCAGCAGTCCGTTGGGCCGGATCTGGGTGTCACAGCTTCCGTCAGCATTCAGATGATCGGCCAGATGACCATCCTGCCAGAACCGGCGCTCGAACGCGGCGGCAACCTTGTCCGCCAGTGACCGGTAGCGGGCGGCGCGTCCGGGATCATCCAGCAGGCGCCCGGCCAGGCGTGCACCCGTCAGCAGGCCGCAGTGCCACAGCGCCTGCACCTCGACGGCCCTGTTGCCACGGGGTGAATAGGGATGCTGTTCGCCGCCTGCGTCCATCCAGGTCTCGCCATCGCCGTGGGTCAGGAAACCCTCGTCATCCACGGCCGTCTGCAGGGCGCCCTCGATGGCCCGCATCACCACCGGAGCCATCTCGCGGGCGAATTCATCGTCGCCCGACTGCTTCCACAGCTCATCCAGCGCCCGCACGAACCACCAGGTCCCATCCACCCCCGCGTACTGCACCTGATCGACGGTGACGAAGTTGGGGACCCGGCCCAGGCGTACGCTGCCGACAGCGGTGTCCTGGTAGGCGGCGAAGGAGCGCAACAGGGTCTTCGCCGTGGCGAAATCCCCGTCCACGATGCACGCCCCGGGCAGGCTGATGAAGGTGTCGCGGCCCCAGTAGGTGGTGAACCAGTAGAACCCCGCGTAGATGCCGGGCCCGCGCTGGTTCATGATCAGGTTGTCCAGCGAGACGCGCGCCCAGGCCAGGGCGCGGTCGTCGCGCGGATTGCCGGTGGCGGGCGCCCGCACGTCGATCAGGTCCTGCAGGCGGGTGCGGCGCGCCGCGACCAGCGTGCCCGCCTCGGCCTGCAGTTCCCAGACCCGCGCTGCGGCCTCCTGCTCTCCGGCGGCGGCGGCGAATACGACCTGCACCTCGCCGCTTGGAACACGCGGCGGGATGTGCCCCGCGACGGCCCCGGGCAGGAAGGGATTGGCGTGATCCATGGCCTTGCGGGCCCGGCCCTTGGGGTAATCCGTGGACAGGTAACGGCCATCGGGGGTGAACGAGTCGGCCCCGCGCACACTCACGGCCAGCCAGCGGGGGTGGGCCGGATCCGGCTCGGCATCCAGGGCGTCCTTGCGACACACGCGCAACACGCCGTCCCGCCAGCGAACTTCGTAGGCCGGCCGGCCTACCTTCCACAGGAACCGCATGTCCACCCGGGGCAGCACCTGGAACTCGCCGGCCGGAACCCCCTCGTACACGACCTGGAAACCGTTCGCGTCGTCGAACAGGGTCACGGTCTCGGACACCTCGCCGCCGTCGGGCAACCGGTGGTGGCGAACCAGGCGGTCGGGCGTCACTTCGGCCCTGAACACGGTGCCTGGGCCCAGCACCGTGCCGTCGTCCAGGCGCAGACTCCAGCCGTCCACGACCTCGTGCATGGCAATGTAGAAGCCGTGGTAGCTGCGGGTGTCAGGCCCCACGGCCTCGCCCGCCAGGTGGGCCGCGCCCTTGTCCGTGAAGATGAACTCGCGGGGGTGTTCGGGAGCGACGGTGATGGCCAGATCGTCGAGGGTAACACCGGCCGCCGGGACCGACGGGGCCGACGCCCCCAGCATCATCGCCCAGCACACGAGGTTCAGCACCGCCGTCCGCATCGATTCATTCACGCCGTGCTCCTTGTGTGCAGCCAGGACTCCCGGTCACCCTCAAGGACCGGGTTCGTGTCCGACCAGATCGTAGTAGGTGTAGGGACGGCTCATGGTGGCGAACCAGTAGTTGTCCGGCAGCAGAGGCCACTCCGTCTTGAACAGCGCGTTGAAGAGCAGGGGGAAGGTGTTGACCGCCGTCATGCCCTCGTACAGCTCGGGCTCGACACCCCGCGGCACCCACCAGGCGTTGAAGATGCCCATGCGCTCGTCGTAGTTCGTCAACTGGGGATGCTCCCATTCCAGCTCGGAACCCGGCCCGTGATCACCCTGGATGATGATCACCGGCGGGCGGGGCGAATCCGCGAGGATCCTGTCCACCATCTTCCCCAGCTGGTCCATGATGAATAGGGCCTGGTTGCTGTAGCGGGAACGGTACAGCCCCTTGTGCCGACCGTGGATGTTGTACCAGTGGTTGCCGTCGGCGAAGGCGAATTTCTTCTTCAACTCCACCGACTCGCCCTGGACGCCGAAAACGAAGGGCGGATGCGGCGCCAGCAGATGCGTGTAGACGAAGACCGGTTCATCGGCGGGAATTTTCCGCCGTGCGTCGGTGAGATGATCCAGGATGTAGTGAAGCCGGCGGCGGCGCAGGGCGTAGGAGAATGCCGCCGGGCCACGGTCCAGCAAGGGCATCAGGAGGGTCAGGAAGCTGTCGTTCAGGACGTAGTAATCGGTGAACGACGGGTGCAGAAAGGGCCGGTGACGATACTCGCTGGGGCCGATGCGGGTCAAAGGGTAACCCGACGGATAGCTCACGACATGGTAGCCCAGGGAACGGAAGGCCTCCGTGACCCTCGCTTCTCCCACCAGATGGGCCAGAACACGGCGATCCTGCGAATTTGAGTCGGGGATATCCAGCAGATCCGGCAGGAAGCCCACGTTCAGGGTGGCGGAGGCCGAAAGCGCCGTCTGGGGATAGTTGGCGAAGGTGTACCTCAGCACGTGGAACCCCCGCTCGGCCAGTACATCGCTGAAGGCCGCCCGGGGAAGGTGGTAGACCTGCTCCAGAAACTCCGGCTGACCCAGGGCGTCCACCAGGAAGTAGTAGACGTCCGGCTTGTAATCCACCTGCTCCTTGTCGGGTACCGCCAGCGGCTCGTGGAAAAGACTGCTCGGCACCGGCGGGTTCCCGCGGTTCATGGCCTGGACGACTCCGATCAGGGGCATCAGGACCAGCAACAGCAGGGCCGTGTTCAGGGGCAGGTTGACCCGGGGCAGGTCCGACCAGGGCAAACGGCCCCGGCGGGGGGCCAGCAGCAGCCCCAGCAGAATGGTCAGCCCGAGCAGCCCCAGGGAAACCCCCATGCCCATGGCGCCCCCCTCGACCACCACCGCCAGCAGGGGCGTCAGCACCAGGGCGGAACGGGAAAGGGATTTCCAGATGAGCGTTCCCGCAGCCAGCACCACGGCGATGAGGTAGAGCCAGATCTTTTGTGACTGCTCCACC
>CAYPVD010000147.1:6185-7458 GCA_964414055.1 uncultured Fibrobacteraceae bacterium | reverse complement strand
GTTGCGCCAGCGGGCGGGGTCCAGGTCTCGGAGCAGGCCGTGCAGCTCCAGGGCCCTGACCAGGGAGGCCTCGGCGGCTTCCCACTCCTGGTCGGTCCCTGCGTACTTGGCCTTGTTCTCGGGATCGCGCACCGAGAGCTCCACCTTGAAGTCATGGAACCCGAAACGGCCCAGGATGGTCTTGACCAGGTCCAGACAGGACGCGATCTCGTCCTCCAGTTGCTCCGGCGTGCAGAAGATATGGGCGTCGTCCTGGGTGAACCCGCGCACGCGCATCAACCCGTGCAGGGCGCCGCTGTCCTCGGCGCGGTAGACGGTGCCCAGCTCGGCGTACCGCACGGGCAGGGACCGGTACCCCCTGCTCTTACGCTTGAAGATCAGGATATGCCCGGGGCAGTTCATGGGCTTGACCACCATGGGCTTGCCGTCCTGCTCGAACACGTACATGTCGTCCCTGTAGAACTGCATGTGTCCGGAAGTCTCCCACAGGCCGGCGTTGAAGATGTGCGGGGTGGTCACCGTGACATATCCGTTCTGCCGGTGGATTTCCTTCCAGTAGCCGATGATCTGTTCACGCAGGATGTCCCCGCGCGGGAACCAGAACGACAACCCCGGCCCGGCCTCCTCCATGATCCCGAACAGGTCCAGCTCCCTGCCCAGCTTGCGATGGTCGCGCTTGCGGGCCTCCTCGAGCATGGCCAGGTGTTCGGTCAGATCCTTCTTCTTGTAGAAGGACGTGCCGTAGATGCGCTGCAGCATGGGCTGGTCGCTGTCGCCGCGCCAGTAGGCCCCGGCCACGCTCAGCAGTTTGAAGGCCTTGATCAGGGAGGTGTCCGGTACATGAGGTCCCTCGCACAGGTCGACGAAGTCCCCCATGCGGTAGATGGAAAGCTGCTCGTCGCCCAGGCTGGCGATCTGGTCCAGTTTGAAAGGCTGGTCCCTGAAAAGTTCCTCGGCCTCCCGGCGGCTCACTTCCACCCTCTCGATGGGCACCTTGGTGGCCGCCAGTTCCCGCATCTTCTTCTCGATGCGCTCCAGGTCCTCCTCGGCGAAGGGCTCGGCCTTGTCGAAGTCGTAGTAGAAACCGTTTTCGATGTCGGGCCCGAAGGCGAATTTCACCTCCGGAAACAGTTCCTGGACGGCCCAGGCCAGCAGGTGGGCGGTGGAGTGGCGCAAGGTGGCGAGCCCCGCGGGCGAATTGCGCGTGATCACCAGCATACTCCCACCCTGGCGCACGGACTCCTTCAGCGGATGTTTCACCCCGTCGACTTCC
>CAYPVD010000147.1:0-6175 GCA_964414055.1 uncultured Fibrobacteraceae bacterium | reverse complement strand
CGGCCACGGCGTTGCGCAGCAGGCCCTCCCCCACCATGCGGACGGCATCGGCATAGGACTGGCCGGACTCGACCTCCAGGTCCTGGCCGTCGGGCAATGTCAAATGGACTGTGGACATGATATCTCCGCTGGGTATGCTGCCAGGCAGCTGCCGGGGATCATCCCCTGTTCAAAAAAAGCCCGCGGCCGGAAGCCGGCGTTGGGCTTTTCTTGTTGATGCTTGGTGGGCGATGGCAGACTCGAACTGCCGACCTCTTGCGTGTCGAGCAAGCGCTCTAACCAAACTGAGCTAATCGCCCGCCGGAAGCGCAAAATAAAACAACCGGCATCTTCCCTGTCAATGGAAAAGCGATCAACCCAGGTATTCTACTAGCCGCTCGCCGTGTCCATGGGAGCGCATTTTCGCCAGGGCCTGGTTCCTGATCTGCCGCACCCGCTCGCGGGAAAGGTTGATGTCCTGCCCGATGGTCTCCAGCGATGAGGTCTCCTCGGTGCCGATCCCGTAGTACCGACGCACGATGTCCTTCTCCCTGGCCGTGAGCAGGTTCATGGCCCGGTCCAGCTCCGCTTCCAACTCGTCCGAGACATACCCCTGGTGGGGATTGATGTCCTCGGGGTCGGAAAGGGTGTCGGCCAGGGTCAGATCATCCTCGTACAGGGGCTGATCCAGACTCACCATGGGGCGGCTGGCGGCCCTGATCTGGCCCATCTTGCGCGGATCGAGGTCCATTACCTCGGCGATCTCTTCCTCGCCGATCTTGCGGTGGTATTTCTGCTCGAGCAGCCGCGACACGCGCTTCATGCGCTGGGCCTGCTGGGAACGATTGATGGGCAGGCGCACGGTGTTCGTCTGCTCGGCGATGGCCTTCTGGATGGCCTGTCGGATCCACCAGACGGCATAGGAGATGAAGCGGAATTCCCGCCGCTCGTCGAACCGTTTGGCCGCGGTGATCAGACCGATGTTGCCCTCGGCGATCAGGTCCATGTAGCTGAGCCCCTGGTTGAGGAACTTCTTGGCCACGCTGACCACGAAACGAAGGTTCGAATTGACGAGCTTGTCCAGGGCGGCCTTGTCGCCGCCTCGGATCCTGCGCGCAAGTTCGTATTCCTCCTCGCGCGTCAGAAGGGGATGTTTCCCGATGGTATGAAGATAGTGCTGAAGGCTGGCATCCTCCCGCCTGTCACTACTGAGTTCTATTTCGTACATTGTTTCCTCCACCGCAGTTCTGCGGACTGAAACGACCCTCCCCTGCCGGGCGAATCGGATTCCGTTCCAGGTATCTATACTCGCTACCCAGGAAAAAGTTCCCTACCGAAGTAGTTGGTTTAGACGCCTTCTAAAAAAAGAACAGGAATCATTCTTGAAATGTATCAGAGCAGAGTCCTTAAGTCAACAAATTTGTTCCAATTTTATTTTCCCTTATATCAATGCGTTAGCCCATTCGGCCCCCGGCTGTTCAAAGCCGGGGGCCATGGGGTTTCATTTATTCATTTTCATCTACCACTTCATAATCCGCATCGACCGGCCCCTCGCCTTCGGGATTGGAGGTGGAATCGCTCGCATCCCCACCTTCACCGCCGGCCGCTCCGGGACCGGGTTCGGCCGCCCCGTCGGCTGCGGCAGCCTTCTCGTAGGCCTTGCCGGCCAGCTCCTGAACGGATTTCAGCAAGGCATCCGAAGCCGCCCGAATCATGTCCGGATCCTCACCCTTGAGGACCTCTTCGAGGGCCTTGATCTTGCTCTCGATGGCCTCCTTGTCGCCACTCTCCAGATTGTCCCCCAGATCCTCCATGCTCTTGCGGGCCGCAAGGATCCGGGCTTCGCCATCGTTCTTCAGGTCGATGAGTTCCCTCTTCTTCTTGTCCGCGGCGGCGTTGGCTTCGGCGTCCTTGACCATCCTGTCGATCTCCTCCTCGGTCAAACCGCTGGAGGCCTGGATCTTGATGGACTGTTCCTTCCCGGTGGCCTTGTCCACTGCGCTGACGGACAGGATCCCGTTGGCGTCGATGTCGAAGGTGACCTCGATCTGGGGGATGCCGCGCGGTGCAGGCGGGATACCGGTCAGCTGGAAACGCCCGATGGTCTTGTTGTCCACCGCCATCTCCCTCTCACCCTGCAGCACGTGGATGTCCACCGTGGGCTGGTTGTCCGAGGCCGTCGAAAAGACCTGGCTCTTCTTTGTCGGTATGGTCGTGTTGCGCTCGATGAGCCTGGTCATGACGCCGCCCAGGGTCTCGATTCCCAGGCTCAGGGGCGTCACGTCCAGCAACACGACATCCATGTCCTCGCCGCCGAGCACGCCGCCCTGGATGGCCGCACCCATGGCCACGACCTCGTCGGGATTGACGGTCCGGTTGGGCTCCTTCTCGAAGATCTCCTGGACCTTCTGCTGCACGGCGGGAATCCGGGTGGAACCACCGACCAGCAGCACCTCGTCGATATCCTTGGGCTTGAGCCCGGCATCCTTGAGGCAGGCCTGGCACGGCTTGACTGTGCGCTCGATCAGTCCGGAAACCAGCGACTCGAACTTGGCCCTGGTCAGGGTGTGGGTGAAGTGTTTGGGCCCGCTCTGGTCGGCTGTGATGAACGGCAGGTTGATCTCGGCCTGGGTGGACGAGCTGAGCTCACGCTTGGCCTGCTCGGCAGCTTCCTTCAGCCTCTGCAGGGCCATGGGATCCTTGCTCAGGTCGATTCCCTCCTGCTTGATGAAGGTGTCCACCAGGTAGTCCATGATCATCTGGTCGAAGTCGTCGCCACCCAGGTGGGTGTCGCCGTTGGTCGCCAGCACCGAGAAAACCCCGTCGACGATCTCCAGGATGGAAATGTCGAAGGTGCCGCCGCCGAGGTCGAACACCGCGATGGTCTCCTCGCCCTTCTTGTCCAGGCCATATGCCAGGGCGGCCGCCGTGGGCTCGTTGATGATGCGCTTGACCTCCAGCCCGGCGATCCTGCCGGCGTCCTTGGTCGCCTGCCTCTGACTGTCGTTGAAGTAGGCCGGCACGGTTATTACGGCGTCGGTGACGGTCTCTCCGAGATACTCTTCGGCCGTCTCCTTCAGGCCGCGCAACACCTGGGCGGAAATCTCGGGCGGCGAGAATTCCCCGTGCCCGGTCTTGATCCTCACCTCGCCGTTGCTCCCCTTGACCACTTTGTAGGGCACCTCGGAGATCTCGGTGGCGACCTCCTCGAACCTGCGCCCCATGAAGCGCTTGATGGAGTAGACGGTGTCGGTGGGGTTGGTGACGGCCTGACGCTTGGCCAACAGCCCCACGAGCCGTTCCCCGTTCTTGTTCCAGGCCACCACCGACGGCGTCGTGCGGTTACCTTCCTTGTTCTGGATGACCTTGGGTTCCCCACCTTCCATAACAGCCACCACGCTGTTGGTGGTACCCAGATCAATGCCTATGATTTTTCCCATTTTTCAACTCCCTTTTCCGGGTTGATTGTTATTTTCTCGTTCTCTTAACAACAATACTCGTGCCAATAACCGAATATGACAGAAAACACCCTAACCAACTGCCTTTTGGTCTGTTATGGGTTTCGGATTTCAGGTTCAATCCGAGGGAGGATCCCCCATGACAACAGAAGGTGTCATTTTGGCATGGTTTTGACAGGGTTTTGGCGGTCTGCCATTTGGTTTAGACCGTGGCGATAACAGGCCAAGACCGCCAGATTCAGCAGGCTGAAGTACAGCCCGCGCCACCGGGGCACCCCCCCCTCCCGCCTGGGCCAATGCGAGACCATCCAGCCTGCGCCCCCCCCCGCCGGAGAATCCAGAAGGGTTCGCAGCAACCTGGCGCGCCAGCCGGGATTCCTGCCGGGAGAATCGATGATGTAATGGAGCTTCATCTCCACGAGACGTTCCGGGTGGAGCTCGGCGAGCAGGGGCAGGGAATGCCGGCCGCATTCGACTTTCTTGGCCAGATACTCATCGAGGGAATGATGGTGGATATGCAGGGGAACAGGCTCTACCAGGGCCTTGAACTGGACGCCGCAGCGATCCTCGAGCCGGAAGGCCAGCTCCATGTCCTCGAACCCATAGGCTGAAAAGGATTCCTGGAATCCCCCGACCTCCTGCAACGCCCAGCGCGGGGCAGTCGCGTTCTGGGTCACGAAGTACCGTGCCGGGGCCGACCCGCTCCCCAGCTTGGCGACACCCCGGGAATCCAGATAATGGAAATGGGGAGCATCAACAAGGTCGGGATCGGTCACTGCGTAGCCGATGGTACCCCGGTTCGTGTCCCCTGCCAAAAGTTCAAGATGGGCTGCGATCAGGTTCCCGGGAGCCAGGATGTCGTCATCAAGGAAAAGGATCCAGGTACCATCGGCGGCGGCCAGCCCCATGTTCCGGGCTCTGGCGCGCCCTACGTTGGTGACGGCCGAAACGGTTTTCAGGGGTACGGGAAAGGATGCGGCCAGGCGGGAAAGAACCGCGGCTGTGCCGTCGGTGCTGCCGTCATCGACAACCACGACTTCCCAGCTCGATCCTTCCGGAACGACCTGTCGGGCCAGGGCGGCCAGGGACCGCTCCAGCAACGCCGCCTTGTTCATGGTGGGCATGACGACCGAGAGATTCAGGCGGTCAGTCATAACCGGCCCCCAGATTCGGCAGGGAAACCTGCCGGGGCAACGAGGCGTCCCCGTTGACCAGATGCCTGAAAATCCCGTCGACGTTGTTCATGTTCATCTCGAAACCGGCTTCCAGCCTGGCCGTGTCCAGAGCGGCCCGGCCCAACTTGTCGCGAAGCATGGGATCTGCCGCCAGACGCAACATGGCGGCAGCCAACCCTTCGATGTCCCGCGGCTCGACCACAAGACCCGAACGTTGGTCCTGGATCCACTCCAGGGCCGAAGCCAACCCCGATACGATAACGGCCCGGCCACAGGCCATGGCCTCGAGCAGGCTGACCGCCGTGGCATCCACCGAAGGCACGGAGATGAACACGTCGGCGGCCTGCAGGGCGAGGGCGAACTCGTCATGAGGCAGGCGCCCCACCATCCTGGTCACCGGCAGGATTCCCGCCCTGGACGCGGCTTCACGAAAGGGGCCGGGGTCTCCTTCGTAGCCGCTGAAGAGGAAGCGAGCCCGGGGCTCTCGTTCGGCGACCCGGGCCGCAGCGGCGATCACCGTATCGATGTTGTAATAGGGCTGGGTGTAGCTGCGGGGCGAGAAGAACACGATGTCGCCGGGTTCGAAACCATGTTCGGCACGCCACCCCGAGGCATCCCCCGGCTTGAAACGCCCGAAATCGACCCCCCACAGGATGCGATAGCATTTGGCGGGTTCGGCCCCCAGTTCGGCGCAGCCGGCCAGGATATCCCTCGAGTCCCCCGTGACGACGTCGCAACTCCTCAGCGCACGGCGGGCCAGCCAGCCCTTCAGGGCATTTTCCCGGGGAGTGACATAGACATCGTCACCCCAGACGGTCAGCACGTTGGGGTGGAAGCCGGAAAAATGTCCCCAGTAGCCGTATCCGGTGAGGAAGTGGGTGTTCAGCAGATCCGGCCGCAGATCCGACAGCAGCCGCTTGACCTTTCCCAGCGACCGGAAATACCGCCAGGGTTTGGGTCCCGAACCCGAGGAGATGTCGTGCACGGTCACCCCGGCGACCGGTCCCGGTTGCACCGTCAACAGATGGCACTCGTGACCGCGGTGGGCGAACCACTGGATCCAGCGTTCGGTGTGGATGTGGCGGCCAATGGAAAGGAACGCCAGGCGCACGGCCGTCTCCCCGGGATGAGGAATCAATGACCGCCGCAACATCTGAAAGCAGGCGGCGGTTGCAGGTGATGGTGGTGCCGGGAGCCGGGCTCGAACCGGCACGAAGCAACGCTTCGAGGGATTTTAAGTCCCTTGCGTCTACCAATTCCGCCATCCCGGCAGCCGGAAAGCACGGCCATTGTACGCAAACAGAAGGGAACCGCCGACAAAAATCGGCCCGGCCGATGGCGATGGAGGCGGCACCCGGACTCGAACCGGGGATAACGGTTTTGCAGACCGTCGCCTTAGCCTCTTGGCTATGCCGCCCCCCATACAAGTATCTTGCATCCGTCAAGGTAAGTCAACCGGACCTGGCGTCCGGATCCGGCCCGGCCCCGACGGGCAAAGGATATGAAAATGGAGCGGGCAACGAGACTCGAACTCGCGACAGCTACCTTGGCAAGGTAGTGCTC
>CAYPVD010000146.1:0-7481 GCA_964414055.1 uncultured Fibrobacteraceae bacterium | reverse complement strand
GAGAAGCTGCAGGAGCGCCTGGCCAAGCTGGCCGGCGGCGTGGCCGTCATCCGCGTCGGTGCCACCACCGAGGTCGAGATGAAGGAGAAGAAGCACCGCGTGGAGGACGCCCTGAGCGCCACCCGCGCCGCGGTCGAGGAAGGCATCGTGGTCGGCGGCGGCGTGGCCCTGCTCAAGTGCGCCAAGGCCATCAAGGCCCTGGACCTCGAGGGCGAGGCCGCCGTGGGTCGGGACATCGTGGCCCGCGCCGTGGAGGAGCCCCTGCGGATGATCGCCGAGAACGCCGGCATCGAGGGTTCCCTGGTGGTCGCCCGCCTGCGCGACGAGAAGAAGCCCAACATCGGCTTCAACGCCGCGACCATGGAGTACGAGGACCTCATGGCCAAGGGCATCATCGACCCGGCCAAGGTGACCCGCAGCGCCATCCAGAACGCCGCCTCCATCGCGGCCATGCTGCTGACCACCGAGGCCTGCGTCACCGACGAGCCCGAGAAGGAAAGCGCTCCGGCCATGCCCGACATGGGCGGCATGGGCGGCATGGGTGGCATGGGCGGCATGATGTAATCCCGCCTCCCACCTGCTGCGCAGGCCACTGCGACGAGCCCCCTCCCGCGAACGCGGGAGGGGGCTTTGTTCCGGGCAGGATCAGGCCCGGCCGGCCATCTCCTCGGTCTTGCCGGTCTGGAGAAGGGTGTCGAGGGCGATCTCGGTCATTTGCACGGTTTCCAGCCGGTCGGCGTTGAGCACCAGGTCATAGTGGACCGGGTTCCAGGGATCGACCTTGAACAGGCTCCTGATGAAATCGTCGCGGCGCCGGTCTGTTTCCTGCAACAGCGTCCGCGACTCCATCCTGCTCAGACCGGTCCAGCGCATGATGTTCTCGAGCCTGGTCTTGACGGAGCCGACGACCCGGATACGCAGATCGGCCTTGTCGCCCAGGATCAGCTCCGCTCCCCGTCCCAGAAAGACCACGCCCCCGGGAGCGGCCAGGTGGGTGATGGCCTTGACCAGGGCGACGTGGTAGTTCGTGCGCATGAAGATCTTCTGCTTCAGGACCCCCTCGACCCACAGCGTGGCCTGGCTGACGGTGTGTTCGTCCAGGCGGGAGACCAGTTCCGTCTCCAGGTCGGCGTCCCGGGCGATGCGTTCGACCAGGGATCTGCCGTGGACCTGAAGATCGAGGGTGGCGGCCAGGCTCTCGGCCAGGGCCCTGCCGCCGCTGCCGGCCTGGCGGGAAACGGTGATGACGGGGCGTCTTTGCGGGCGGGGCTCGGACCCGGGCTGGTTCAGGAATTCGCGCAGGCGGTTCCAGTGGTTGATCTGGCGGAGGATCAGCTTTTCGGTGATGGGCATGGACATGTGCGACCCCCTTTGCTGAGGGATGACGCATTGAGCATACCACCTTCCCTGTGCGGGGGCAAGTTCTCGGCCTCATCACTCCTTTTCCCGGGGGCCCGGGTGCACTACTATCCGGGCATGAGAATACTCCACCTGGGCAAGTACTATCATCCCCACAACGGCGGCATGGAGACGGTGCTGCGAAACATCGCCGAAGGTCTGCTCGACAGCGGCGACGAGGTCGCGGTCATTGCGGCCGGCCCCGGCATCCTGCCCGGAGGGGCGGAACTCGCGGCGAGCGGTGGCCGCACGGGACGGCTGTTCGGCACGCCCTGCCTCGGTCAATGGTTTTCCCAGCCGTTGACATGGGATCTCGTGCACACCCTGCGGCGTGCGGTGTCGGATTTCCAACCCGATCTGGTCCACCTGCACCTGCCCAACCCCCTGGGTGCGGCCGCCTGGCTGGCCTATGGTGCCCTGGAACCCGGTCCGCACCCCGTGCTGGCGGTGTGGCACCATGCCGACATGCACCGGCAGAAGGTGGGCCGGATCGCCCTGCGGCCCCTGGTCAGGGCCTGCCTCGGCCGGGCGGCGGGCATCAGCGTCTCGACGCAGGCCCTGGCCGAGGTTTCCCGTGAATTGCGCGGCATGGAATCCAAGGTCCGGGTCATACCGTTCGGGATCGATCAGCCCGTGGTGGATCAGGCCGGGGAAAGGGCGACTGGTCCTTTTCTCTTCGTGGGGAGGTTGGTACGGTACAAGGGCTTGGGTGTGCTCCTGAAGGCCCTGGACCTGGTCCCGGACGCGCGACTGGAGATCGTGGGCACCGGGCCGCGCGAGGAGTACCTGCGCGGCCTTGCGCAGGAACTGGGCCTGGGCGACAGGGTGGAATTCCTGGGACGGTTGTCGGAACCGGAGCTGGCCAGGCACTTGGCGGGGGCTCGTGCCCTGGTCCTGCCGAGCCTCGATGCAGGGGAAACCTTCGGACTGGTCCAGTTGGAAGCCATGGCCACGGGCAAGGCGGTGATCGCCTCGGATCTGCCCACGGGAGTGACCGAGGTGGGACGCGCGGGCACGACCGGGCTGCTGGTGCCGCCTGGCGATGTCCAGGCTCTTGGCGCCGCCCTGAAGCGTCTGCAGGAGGACCCGGGCCTGGCACGGGACATGGGCGCCGCCGGCAAGGAGCGCTATCTTGAACGATTCACCCGGGATCGGATGATCACGGACCTGAGACGCTGGTACCGGGATCTCATCTCGTCCGCTTCACCGGTGGTGTAAGAGCATGGATTACGCATTCCTGGAGCACGCAGAGGATTATCTGCCCCGCACCGGCGGCCACGTGCTGGGCTTGACCGGCACGGGTGCGGTTTCCGGTCTGATGGAAGAGCTGGCTGGATTCTACCGACGGCTGAGTGTGCCGGTGATCATGACCGGGACGGTGGGGTCCGAACCCGCACCCGGATCCGTGCCCGTGATCTGGTCGGAATCAGGGGCCCTGCCCGCCGATCCGGTCCTGCAGGTCACCGCCGGCGGGGGCCGGGGCCTGCCGGCCCAGGTGATCGACGACCTGGCGCAGAGGCACCCCGAGCGGATCATCCTCTGCCTCAACGACGAACCCTCGTCCCTGCCCCTGAAGCTCTACGGCCCTGAACCTGTCATCTGGCCGCGTCTGACTTCCCTGGCCCTGGTGTTAATGGCCGGGGAGGCGGTAGGTTCCCAGGCCCGGGCCGTCGTCCAGGGGCAAGGGGATCCCGGTGTCTTGCCCCGGGTCGTTGCCGATCTGGGCGGACACGAGCTGCTGCTGTGGGAGCACATGGACGAGCTGCTCCTGGGCCCGGGCGGGTATCTGGACCAGGTGCCGCAGGATGTCCCGGTCGTTCTGGCCCTTACGGGCATGGAGGAAATCGCCGACAGCATCGGCCTGTTCGGTTTCACCGGCAGGGTGATGAACCATCCCCGACTGCCGCTGGTCATGTTCTGCAGCCGCGGCGAGGACGGATGGCGGCTCAGGACGGCCTTCCGCACGGACCAGGAAGACCCCGGAATATGAGCGGGTCACCCGGCAGTGGAGCAGGGAGGCATGAGCTGGCGGTCATCCTGGCTCGTGGCGATTCCCGCCGCATGGGTCGCCCCAAGGGGTTGCTGAACCTGCCGGATTCGGACGAGCCGCTGGTCGGGACCATCGCCGAGCTGTACCACCATCGCTGCCCGGTGGTGGTGGTGACCCTGGACTCCCTGGCCGGTGCCTATGAACAGGCCTTGGCGGGAAGGGATGGTGTCCGGGTGATGGGCCGGCCTCCGGGCGGGGAGACGGCTCTGTCGGTATGGTGGGGATGGCAGGGGTATGCGGACAAGGAGCAGGTCACCCACGTCTGGGCTCACCCGGTGGATTTGCCGCTTGTTTCGCCCGCCACCCTGGACCTGTTGCTCGCGCAAAGCCTGGTCCGGCCCGAGGCGCTGATCAGGCCCGTGGTGAACGATGGACCCGGGCATCCGGTGGTCATTCCCGCGGGTCTGCTGGCGGAACTGACACCCGGTTCGAGGGATCTCCAGGGGCCTTTCCGGGATTTCATCGCCGGGTTGCAGGCCCGGAATCCCGGACCTCCTGTGATCATGGTGGCCTGCGAGGATCGGGGGACGATCATGGATTTCGATACCCCCGGTGATCTGCGTTCGGCTGTGGAAAGGAAGGAATGATGTGCAAGGGAAGGGATTTCGCCCCTGAAGATGCTCCCGGCGGCATAGCCGGCCTGTGGGGCGAGATGGCCGCCGCGGGGGAACCGGGAGTGCTGGCCACGGTTGTCGCCGTCCAGGGCACGGGGCCCAGCCTGGTGGGCTCCAAGTTGATCCTCCACGGCGACGGCCGGATGAGCGGAACCGTGGGCGGGGGGGCGGTCGAGGCCCGGGTCGTCGCTGCGGCCGGGGAGTTGCTGGCCCAGGGGGGAACAAGGCTGTTGCGCGTGGAGCAGGAGCCCGGTCCGGACGCCTGCGGCGGCCAGGTGGACGTGTTCCTGGAATCCCTGCGTGCGGGGTTTCCGTTCTGGATCCTGGGGGCCGGTCATGTGGGGCGCGCCCTGGTGGAGATGGGGCGTCACCTGCCCCTGCGGTTCATCCTGGTGGATGAGCGGCCGGAACTCCTGGAGGCGCTGGGTTCCGGGTTCGGCGCCAGGACCATGAACGTGCCCGTAGCCGAACTGGCCCAGCGGCTGGAGGTCGTCCCCGCCTCGGCCGTGCTCATCGCCGGTCCCAGCCACGACTTGGATTTCAAGTATCTTCAAGCGGTTCTGGAGGCGGAGGAGAGAACCGGGGTACGTTTCGAATACCTGGGGCTGCTGGGCAGCGCACGCAAGGTGGCCCAGCTGCGCAAGCGGTTAGAGGGCCGTGAACAACGCTTGGCCAGGCTGGAAAAGGCCCAGATGCCCGTGGGCCTGGATGTGGGTGAAGGCTCGCCGGCGGGCATCGCCCTGGCCGTTCTGGCCGAGGCGATGGCGGTCCTCAACGGCCGACCCTACCTGTGTGATCCGGAGGGAGAACCCCTGGGTTTGCGCCTTCACCGACGTAGGGAGGGAACTTCTGCGAATCTTAAAGGTTGAATAACCGTTGCCGGACCTGGGGGCTGGCCCTGGGTCAGGGTAGCATTGACAATGAAGGTGATCGGTGATTACCTTGTGGTATGCCCCCTGTTCAGGGGGAGCTACCATCCGGCACCGTTCTGGATCTGGATTTCAAGACCCCAATTGGAGGTAGTTCCGTGCTCCCGACAAGGAATACCCGTTTTCTGCCGCTTGTTTTCAGCCTGGCCCTGGTCGCCCTGATCGCCGGTGGCGCCGTGACCGTATGGGCCGAATGCCAGCCCGGCCAGATGCAGGAGGCCAACCTGGCCTACGCCTCGGCCGTTGAATTTCTCAATGCCAAGCAGTGGGACCAGGCCATAGCCAGGTTGAAATCCATCATTCAGGTCTGTCCCGAGCATATCCAGGCCAACCGGGGTCTGGGACAGGCCTATTACGGCAAGGGGGATTTTCAGCAGGCGGCCCATTACTACCAGGAAGTCATCGACTTGCGCGGCGACAGCGTCGAGGCCGGAGATTTCGGGAATCTCGGCAAGACCTACGCCAAGCTCAAGAAATTCAAGGAAGCCCGGGCCGAGTACATGAAGGCCGAGCTCCTGGCGCCTGATGATTGCGGTGTCCTGTTCAATCTGGGGGTTCTGCACGGTGCGGTGGGATTCAACACCAAGTCGGTGGAAGTCTTCGAACACGCCCTGGATGTGTGCCCTCAGCTCGAGAAGAACATCCTGCCTCAGCTGGCCAAGGCAGCCAAGAAGGCCGAGGACCAGCAGCGCAAGAACGGCAACGTCGCCGAGGCCAAGCGGTACCACGAGCTGGCCGTCAAGTACGGCGCCCAGGCCGGCGGTTCCACCACCTATCAGCTGGCCACCCAGCGCTTCAACAACAAGGACTATGCGGGAGCGGTCACCCTGTTGAACCAGATCCTGGCCCAGAACCCCGACCACACCGGCGCCCTGCTGACCCTGGCCCGCGCCCAGGACCAGTTGGGACACCGCACCGAGTCCATCGCCGCCTACAAGCGCTACCTGGAACTCAAGCCCAACGACTTGACCAACTTGGCTGCGATGCTGCGGGTCATGGTCGATGCCGGTCAGTGCGGCGAGGCCAAGGCCCTCGCCTCGGCGACGGTCCAGAAGTTCGCCAGCCAGGGGCGGCAGGCCCTGGCGCCGGTCTACTACTACTGGGGCTCAGCCTTCGAGTGCACCGGCGATTACCAGACGGCCAAGGCCAAATTCCAGGAATGCGTGGCCGGAGGTCATCCCAGTTTCACCACTTCGGCCAGGACCATGGTCCAGCGCATGGACGACCTGATGGCCCACGCCGCCTATGAGAAGAAAAAAGCTGCCCAGGGGGGATGAGACGGCTGGATGATTCTTGGCCTGTGTGCCATATTGAGCCCGCGGACCAGGACGGTCCGCGGGCTTTTTCCTGCTGCCCAGAGGTGGACCGACGTGAGCCGTCTTGACGCTTTGCCCCCGTATCTTTTCTCGGCCCTGGATACCGCCAAGCGCCGGCGTTTGGCCACGGGTGCCCGGGTGATCGATCTGGGCATCGGCGACCCCGATCTGCCGACGCCCCGGCCCCTGGTGGAGGCCATGCGCCGGGCCCTGGACGATCCTGCCCATCACCGATATCCGGTGCAGAAGGGGACCGATGACTTGCGCCGGGCAATCGCCGCGTACATGTCCCAGCGCTACGGGGTCGTGGTCGATCCGGACAGTCAGGTGCTGGTCCTGATCGGCAGCAAGGAAGGCCTGGGGCATCTGCCCCTGGCCCATGTCATGGAGGGGGACGACACCCTGGTTCCGGACCTGGGTTATCCCGTCTACGCCCAGGCGACCCTGCTGGCCGGCGGGGTTCCCCGGGCGTTCCCCCTGCGGGCCTCGGCCGGGTTCCTGCCCGAGGTGGAGGAACTGGCCGGCATGGTGGGCGATCGCACCAGGCTTGTGTTCCTGAACTACCCGAACAACCCCACCGGCGCGGTGGCCGACGGGGACTTTTGGCGACGGACCCTGGATGCCCTGCGCGGCACCGGGGCCGTGCTCGTCAACGATGCCGCCTACCTGGAGGTGACCCTGGACGGCAGCCGTCCGGTGAGCATGCTCGCCGATGCCGATCTGGGGGCGGACAGGGTGATCGAACTGCACAGCCTTTCCAAGATGTTCAACATGACCGGTTGGCGCATCGGCTTCGCCGTGGGAAATGCCGAGGTGATCGCCAACCTGGCTCGCGTCAAGGAGAGCATGGACAGCGGGGTCTTCGGCGCCATCCAGGAGACGGCGGCCTTCGCCCTGGGGCCGGAGCGCCAGACGTTGCTGGACGGGGTGATGGGGGTGTACCGACGGCGGCGCGGGATCATGGTCGAGGCCCTGACCGCCGCGGGTTACGAGGTGTTTCCCTCCGAGGCCACGTTCTACGTGTGGGTGCGGGTTCCCGGCGATGAGGCCGCGGAGGCGTTCTGTGCCCGCGCTTTGGAGCAGATCGGGGTCGTGTTGACTCCCGGCACGGGGTTCGGTCCCGGCGGCAAGGGCTGGTTCCGCATCAGCCTGACAGCGAGCGACGAGGATGTCG
>CAYPVD010000145.1:0-7623 GCA_964414055.1 uncultured Fibrobacteraceae bacterium | reverse complement strand
CTGTTGACCTCGCGCTGGTTCACGATGCAGTTCTTGTGCTGGTGCACGAACTCGATGGGATCCTCGATGGTGATGATGTGACCCTTGCGGCTCGTGTTGATGGTGTCGACCATGGTGGCCAACGTCGTGGACTTGCCGCTGCCGGTGGGACCGGTCACCAGTACCAGTCCGTGGTTCTTCTGGATCAGCATGCGGCATACCGGCGGCAGCCCCAGTTCCTCGAAGGTGTTGATCTTGTAGGGGATCTGCCGGATGGCCATGGACACCACGCCCCGCTGCATGAACACGTTGGCGCGGAAACGGCTGATGCCCTGCACGCCGAAGGAGAGATCCAGTTCCTTCTTGGTCTCGAAACGCTTCTTCTGCTCCTCGTTGAGGATGCTGTAGGCCAGCCGCATGGTCTCGTCTCCGCCGAGGGCCGGCAGGTCCGTCGAGACGATGCTGCCGTCGATGCGGAACTGGGGCGGCAGCCCCGCGGCGATGTGCAGGTCGCTGGCCCCGCGTGTGACCATCTCCTCGAGCAATTCCCTCATACCTGCCACGGCGCACTTCCCTCCTGTAGGGTCCTAATCCGACACTGCGGTTTCCCGCAGCACTTCCTCGATGGTGGTGATGCCCTTCTGTATCTTGATCAACCCGTCCTCGCGCAACGTCAGCATGCCCTGCTGGACCGCCATGTCCCTGATCTCGCTGGTGGGGGCCCGGTCCAGGATCAGGTCGCGGATCTCGGACGTGATCGGCATGACCTCGTACAGTCCCTGCCGGCCCGAGTACCCTGTCCCGTTGCACTTGTCGCACCCCTTGCCCTTGTAGGCGACGGTCCCGGGGGGCAGACCGATGTCCCTCAGGGCCTCAGGGGAGACGTCCATCTCCTCCTTGCAGCCGGAACAGATCCTGCGCACCAGCCGCTGGGCCATGATCAGGACGGTCGAGGAGGCCACCAGGAACGGCTCGATGCCCATGTCGATCATCCGGTTGATCGTGCTGGGCGCATCGTTGGTATGCAGCGTCGAGAGCACCAGATGCCCGGTCAGCGCCGCCTTGGTGGCGATGCCGCCGGTCTCCAGGTCGCGGATCTCTCCCACCATGACGATGTTGGGATCCTGCCGCAGGAACGCCTTGAGCGCCGCGGCGAAGGTCAACCCCACTTCCTCCCGCACCTGCACCTGGTTGATGCCGTCGATGTTGTACTCCACCGGATCCTCGGCCGTCATGATGTTCAGGTCCGGGTTGTTCAGCTTCGACAGGCATGAATACAGCGTCGTGGTCTTGCCGGACCCGGTGGGACCCGTAACCAGGACCATGCCAAAGGGCTGGGCGATGGCGTGATATATGTCCTTGATGGCCTTCTCTTCCATGTTGAAGTCGGCCAAGTCGAGGTTGAGGTTCCCTTTGTCCAGGATCCGCATCACGACCTTTTCCCCGTAGATGCAGGGCAGGGTCGAGACGCGCAGGTCGATCTTCTTGGACCCGATCTTCAATTTGATGCGCCCGTCCTGGGGAATCCTGCGTTCTGCAATGTCCAGCTCGGACATGATCTTCAAACGGCTGATGATGGCGTTCTTCAGCTTGATGGGAGGCTCCATCACCTCCTGCAGGATACCGTCCACGCGGTAGCGGACCCGCATGTTGCGCTCGTAGGGCTCGATGTGGATATCGCTGGCCCCCAGCTTGACCGCCTCGGCCAGCAGGGTATTGACGAGCTTGACCACCGGGGCGTTCTGGCCCTCCTGCCCGGTGATGTCGTCGTCTTCCTCCTCCTCGACGACCTCGATGTCCGCTTCGATGCCCTCCATGATCTCCGAGAGGGAATCGGCGGTGGCGTAGTACTTGTCGATGGCCTTCTTGATGGCCATCTCCCCCACCACCGCGGGCTGGACGTCCAGACCCGTGATGAACTTGATGTCGTCGATGGCGAAGATGTTGCTCGGGTTCGACATGGCCACGGTCAGGATCCGGCCCCGCCGCGATACCGGCAGGACCTGGAACTTGCGAGCCACGTCGCCGGGCACCAGGTCGATGCATTCCAACTCGACGGTGACGTTTTCCAGGTCGATCACGGGCATGTTGTAGACGTCGCCAAGGAAGGTGGTCAGGGTCGCCTCGTCCACGGCACCGGCCCTGATCAGGGCCTGGCCCAGGGTGCCGCCCTGCTTTTTCTGAATGTCCTGGGCCTTGGCCAGGTCGGCATCGGTGATGATGCCTGCTTCCAGAAGCTTGGCGGCTACCTTGTTCTTGGTCGTTATCATCGGTCCCTCGCCAATGTTGTACCCGCAGCCTTGCGGCCTGTATGTCCTGCGGACCATGCCGACGACTTGTTGGGCCCCCGTAGGGGCCGGACGATTCGCCCTGTCCTGGGTGTCATCGGTCACAAGCGAAGGGACTTTAACCTGAATTCCTGCAACACTCGAAACAGGCGCGGGGATCAGTTGGCCGAGGGGGGGTGGTGCACGGGTTGCGACCCGCGTCGAACACCCCTGGTCGGGCTGGCAAAGGAAAGGAGGGTATCCAGACGGGCAGCGAGCAGGGGGCCGATGCCCTTGACAACCGTCAGATCGGCGGCGCATCCGAACACCTCACCGGCCTGCCGGGCGGCCAGGATCCGCCCCGCCAGCACCGGACCCACCCCCGGCAGCAGGACGAGGCTGTCGCGCGGGGCGGTGTTGATGGACAAGGGGACGACCAGAACCGGTTTGGCATGGGAAGCAGTGAACCCGCCGGGCAGTGAATCCGCCTGGGACCAGGGAAGATGTTCCAGTTCCGAGCGCCAATGGCCGTCCCTGTCCGTCAACAGGAGATCGCGGACCGCATGACCGACCAGCAGCAGCAGGAATGCCAAAGACAACCCTACCGCCTGCCGCAAGGGCAGGCGGGGCGTTCGTCCCCTCAGCGGATGAAGCTCCAGGCCAGTCGCATCACCGTTTCGCGACCCGGTCCCCAGGCGTTGGCCGACGACCGGTAACGCTCGCCCGTCATGTTCCTGAAGGCCAGGGACAGGTCCGCACCCACGAGCCTGAATCCCACCACCAGGTCCGTCACGGTCCGGGCGGGAATCAAGTAGCTCCTGGTCACGTCCCAGGGATCGCTCATGGCGTCCACATGGGTCCGGAACAGGGCCAGTTCCAGGATGCCGTCCTCCTGGAAGAAGTGATTTTCCCACATGACGGTCAGCCGGTTGTAGTTTTCCGGCGGCAGGAACGCCGCCGGCAGGCCGCCCGGAGTGAATTTCTGCCATGTCCCCTCGTAGCGGATGCGACCCCAGCCCAGGAAACGACCCTGATGCGCCGCCGAGGCGTTCAGCCGCTGGTAATCCATGTCGGAACCGTTGACCAGGCGGCCGCTGTCGCTCCCGGGTGCCGCAGGCACCCAGGTGATCCCGTCCTCGACCCGCCCTGCGGCCCCCTCCACGGCAAGATCGATGCCGGCCAGACAGGAGGCCAGACGCACCCCCCAGCGGCTGGTCTTTTCCCGCTGCAGGTCCGCATTGGGTTCCAGGATCAGGATACGGTCGGCGACACCATGGCGCAGGACCGTCCCCAGTTCGTCACTACGCGGCGCCCTGCCACCGCTCTCGTAGAACAGTTTCCAGCGCCAGCGCCCCGTGCTTTTCTCCAGGGCCGCCCCCAGCGCAAGATCCCAACCCAGCCGATCGGTCCACAAGCCGCCCCCGTGGGCGTACGCCGCCACCGGTCCCATGCCATACCCCGCCGCCACCGAAGCGACGGCCTCCTGCCCGTCAAGATGCACGGGGCCGTACCCGACTCCCAGTCCGGTGGAGTCGGGACCCGTATCATCCAGGGTCCAGTTCGTCAGGGACAGGGACAACCTGGTCGGCAGGAAGCCGGTGTCCCCGCTTGCAGCGAAAGCCGTGTCGGGGAGAGAGGCGACCACCCCCGATGTGTCGGCATCCACCCCCGCCGTATCCTCCAACACCACGGCGAGGGTATCGGCGGTCGCCGGGGAAACCAGGGAATCAGCCGGACCAGCAGACACCGAATCGGATGCCGCAATCGAGTCAGGTACCGTGGGGGAAACCACAGGGGAAACGGCCGCTTCCCGACCCAGGGTCACTTCGAGAAGAAACCCCTCGCGACCGGTGGCCACCAGCCGGGAAAAGGTGTCCAGGGAAGTCGTGTTGTTCCGGAGCCGCACATCCCTGTTGCGCCAGAACACGGCAGTGCGCACACCCAGTCGCCCGCTGCCCCCATGCATGTCCACCGAGATCCCGTCGGCCCAGATCTCCTGATGGTCCGCAGCCAGGGCCGGGACCAGATCCTTGGTCTTGCGCCCGTAATCGTAGTCGACATCCAGCCGCGACCCTGTGCCCAGATCCCGGGTCAGGCGGACGTGGCTCTGCCTCAGGCGGGCGTGCCCAGGGAAATCCTCGTCGTCGGCCACCGGATCGAAAACCTCGCCCGGCAGATCCGTGAAGTTGTAGCCCTCCTTGTCCAGGTTCTCCTGATACTCGAACCCGAGACGCCAAGGGGCTTGGGGGGTAAGAAGTTGCACGCTCCGCATGTAGGTCTCATGCCGGCCCTTGGCCCCCTCGTAGGATGTGAAGGCATTCCGGGGTTCACGGTCCCGGCGGGCCAGATCGATCCAGCCTCCGCTCCCCCCCCAGGGGTCGAGGCCGAACGCCAGGCTGTCGGGAGCCATGCCCGCCAGGGGCACGAGCCCGGGATCATCGGCCAGCACATGACCCGTCCCCAGGGGAATCCCGGCTCGCATCAACAAGGGACGCGGAGAGGTGGAAAACTCCCCCAGGATCCTCGCGGTTGCTCCCAGGCCTCCGTCGGCCACCGGCACGAAGTCCCCGTGCCAGGCCAGCAGATCCAGCAGGGACTGGGAAAATGGATGCCACAAGCCTCGCCGCCAGCCGTTGACGGTCCCGGTGTCCGCCACACCCGTTATGCGTTCAATACCGGCCTGGAGGGAATCTTCCTCGGTGCCGGTGATCTGGGCCCTGACATCGGATGCCGTCAGGCCCATGACCGCCAGCAACAGAATCGCGGCCCCCGAACCGGCCCGGCCCACCAGGGGATCCTGCCCCAGATGCCCGAATCTCCTGGCCAGGGGAGGAAAAAGCGCACCGAAGATGACGAGGTTGCTGCCCAGATGGACCAGGAAGAACGGCAACGCGCCGACGAGAACCACCGATGGATCGAGATCGAATCCCATGAGTACCCCTGCATTGGTCACCAATTCGTACCAGGTCGTGCCCACCAGCCCAAGCACAAGGGCGGCCGGCACACCCGAAGACCTGCCACCTACGGCAGCCCTCTGCTTCCCTTTCGCCATCCATAGCCCCGTCAGGACACCGATCCCCGCCAGACCCACCATCTGGGCCACCAGGATCCAGATCGCCGGCACACCGTAAGGGGAACCCAGGGAGTAGATCCCGGCCGCCAAGGCCCCACAAACCGCCCCCAGACGGGCACCAAGGGCGACACCGGCCAAACCCACGACAAGACTCATCAGTTCCAGATTGGGAATGCCCGCCAGCAGAAAACCGGCACCAGCTGCGGTACCGGCAAACAACCCCAACATGACCGCCACACGAACCGTCCCCGGTCGCGCAGGTTCGACATCCATGGTTTTCATGGGGGAAATCTTAACCCAGTAGCGGGCGCATGGGTAGCATGGGGAGAAAAAATTTCCCGATCAGGGGGTTGAATCCCCACTGCCGGGATCAGAAGTGGTCAATCCCGCCTAGGTCATCGCCACGGGCAGCTTCGCCTTGCGGGCCGCCACATCCAGGTACTGGGGATCCTTGGCCAGGATCTCATCATAGCAGGCGCCGGCTTCCTCGCCCTGGCCGGACTGTTCCAGGACCTTGCCCCGCTGATAGAGCAGCCCCAGGCGACCGGATTCATCCACGGTAGGAGCCTCGGCCCCCTCCTTCAGGACAGCCAGGGCTTCATCCATGCGGTGAGCCCTCTCCAGGGTCATGGACCACATCTCATAGGCGCGCGCCGCATACTCCGGGTCCGTGGTAGCCGACTTGAAGCTCTCGATGGCCTGGTCGGCCATTCCCATCTCCAGGTACACCAGACCCATTTCGTACTGGCGATCCGCGGTGTCGGCGTCGCCTCCCACCTGCGCGCCGATTTCGGCGGTGATGGTCTCCAGCTGCTCGGAGCCCGTCCCCAACAGGTCATCGTTGTCGTCCGCCAGGATCTGTTCCAGCAGGTTGACACTGTTGTCGGCCGTGCCGGAAGGAGCGGGGATTTCTGCATTTTCGCCCTGATCCGGTTGGTCACCCTTACCGGTCGCGGTCTCGGTTTCATCGATGGCGGCGGCCAGCAGGCCGTCAAGATCCCCGGCATCCTCCGTGTCGATGCTGATGCACCCCTCTTCGTCCTTCTCCAGGGCCAGCGGATCGATATCCACTTCCTGGCCGGAATCCACGCCGGCGGGGGCCGCAAGCTCGGCGTTCAAATCCCCGAAACTCGTCTCGTCGGCCCCGGCGGCCTGCGGTTCAGGGGCATCCAGGCCGGCGAAACTGGTCTCGGAATCCCCGTCCGCGGACGAGGAGGCGACCGGAGCGATGTTCAGGTCGGGCTCATCCGGAGACGTCCCGCCGGAATCCGGTGCGGTTGACAAGGGGTCGGTGGCCGGAGCCTGCGGACCCGAATCATCCAGATCGACGGCCCCGAAATCGACGAAGGCACCGGTATCCTGGGTCTCCTGGGGATTGACCAGCTTGTTCCACCGCGCGAATTCGGGATAGTTCACGATGGAGGATTCCTTGGCCACGATGGCTTCGATTTCCGCCGCCGCCTCGGGATCGTCCTGCTGATGGCGCAGGCAGCAATGCAACACCTGCGCACGCGCCGCTTCCAGGGGCATTTCCCACATGCGGAAGATCTGCACCAGCTTGTCCAGGATCTCCTCGTCGTCGTGATAGAGGTCCAGGAGGGTCACGCAGCGCTTGGCGAACATCTCCTTGATGTCGCCGGCCATCTCCCCGCTGCCGAAAAGAAAGGCCAGGGCGTGGCTCCGCCCCTCTGATTTCAGCCCCTGGCCCGCCCGCGATTCGGCCAGGTACCAGTGGGCGTTCATGTTCCCCTCGTCGTGGCGCAGGATCTTCTTGTAGATGGCCACGGCGTTGTTGATCAGTCCGGTCGTGCGGTACAGGGAGGCGGCGCTGAGGAAATGCTTGACCGCACGGGAAGTCTCCCCCGCCTTCAAACAGATGTCACCCAGCTCGTTCACCAAGGTGGGGTTCTTCTTTTCGATCTCGAGAATCTGCTCGTAAACGGAAATGGCTCGGCCCCAATCCCGTTCCTTGCCCGCCTGGTAGGCATCCTGCTTGAGTTGACTCAACTTGGACAAGTCTCAGCCCCCCGCCGTGGGTATGATGTCATGAGCTATGCCTGGACGCCTAGGATCCGGGCCGGCGATACAAGCGTATTGATCGACCTGCGGGGAAGGAAGTTGAGGACTAAATCCGCCTACCCCGCAAAAAAGCGTAGGCAACCGGGTTGTGTCCCGCGTGGTAGGGAACCAGACGATAGTCTGGAAGGTCAAGAACCAGGAAATCGGCACTCTTGCCGGGAGCCAGGGATCCGGTTTCCCGTTCCAGGCCGAGGGCCCAGGCCGCGTTGAGGGTCGCTCCGGCCA
>CAYPVD010000144.1:0-7742 GCA_964414055.1 uncultured Fibrobacteraceae bacterium | reverse complement strand
CGACACCGTCACCTGCAGTGAAATCTCCAGGTCAGCCGTCCCTTTCATCAAGGCCCTTGCGGTTCTCCTACCTTCGGCCTATGTTTTCCTCCCATGGACACCAAACGAACCCTTCTGCTCACCGTCCTGTGGACCCTGTTGCTGGTTCCCCTGCTGTGCCAGGCCGGCGTCCTGGACCACTTCTGTCCCGCCTGTCCGATCCAGGCCTGCTGTCCGGAAGTGCAGTGCGCCGCCGATCCCTGCGAGATTTTCCAGGCGGCCAGAACGATTTCAAGGGCTGATGTTCTCCCGCTGTCCACTCCTGGTCCGGCCTTGCTGCCGATTCCCTGCGGATCCGCTGAAAACGTGAGCATCCCCCCTGTCGGCTCCCATCCGGCTACACCGCTTCCTTTCCCTTTGCCTGGCGAACTGGATCTACCTCTCATCTGCTGACAGCCTGCCCTCCCTCTTGCTCCGATCCGCACCGTTCGTGCTGAACGGCTGCGACCCCATAGCCTGAATCCGCAAAGGAATTGCGTATGACGCACAATCAGGGGCGTGCCCGCCTTCATACATCAGCCACGAGTTCGCTGCTGCTGGTAATCCTGACAGCCACGGTCACCTTCACCGCTCCAGCGACCGGTCGATCCGATGACGCGGGTCGCTTGACTCTGGAGGAAGCGGTTTCCCGAGCCCTGCGGGGAAACCCTGAGCTACAGGTCTTCGGTCTGGAGCAGGACATCCAGACAGCCCTGGCCACCCAGGCGCAAAGGAAACCCAACCCGGAGCTGGAGCTGGAGCTCGAAAACTTCGCGGGTTCAGGCGGGGTCGCAGGCCTCGACGCAGTCGAGTACACCCTGACCATCGGGCAGCTCATGGAGCGGGGAGGCAAGCGCGCCCGCCGTTTCGAGGCGGCCCGCCTGCAGGCTGACCTGGCCGACTGGGACTACCTGTCCTCCCGTCTGGACGTGATGGAACGCACGGGCCGGGCCTTCATCCTCGTCCTGCAGGCCCAGAAAAACCTGGACCTGACAGAACGCATGATCGAGGTGGCCGGCCAGGATCTCGAGGCTGTGAAACGCCGGACCGAGGCCGGTGCGGCCTCGCCCATCGAGCTGACTCGCGCCGAGGTCTCGCTGGCCACGGCCGAGCTGGACCGCTCCAGACGTCTGCTGGATCTGGAAGCGGCACGCAACGAGTTGGCCGCCCTCTGGGGTGACGCCGAGGCGACCTTCACCCACGCGGTCGGGACCCTCGACCATATCCCTGTCCCACCTGCCCTGGAAACCCTGACCGGACGTCTGGAAGACAATCCCGATCTGGCGCGCTGGCAGACCGAGCATGACCGTCGGCGGGCGAACCTCTCCCTCCAGCAGGCCATGGGCACGGTTGACCTGACCGCTCGCGTGGGCATCAGACGCTTCGAGGAAACCGGCGACCAGGCTTTCGTGCTGGGTGTCAGCCTGCCCCTGGCCGTTCACGACCGGAACCAAGGCAACATCCGGGCGGCCCAGTACGGTATCGAACAGGCGGACCGGGCCCGCAGTGCAGCGCAGCTCGAGCTGCGGGTTTCCCTATCGGCCTCGTACCTCAAGCTGCAGGCCGCCTTCAAGGAAATCACCACCCTGCAGGAGAAGATCCTGCCTGCGGCCCAGCAGGCCATGACCAAGGCCGAGGATGCCTACGGTCGGGGCCTTTTCAGCTTCACCGACGTCCTGGCCGTTCGTCTGAACTACTTCCAGCTCCAGGAACGATATGTCACCGCCCAGACCCTTTATCACCTCCGGATCAACGATCTGGAGCGCTTTGTCGCAGGCCCCCTCGACCCGAACCCTTCAGCACAGGAGCAGCCCTGACATGACCTACCCCCGCATGAAGAACCCCGTTTCCTCCACTGCCGCCCTCATGACGTGCGCCCTCCTGGGCCTACTGGCCCTGATGACCGCACCGGCTCAGAACGCTGCTGCCGGCCTCGATGAACACCCGGCACATGAAGAAGCCGACGAGCACGATGATTCCGTCAGGTTGGATGATGCCGCCATGCGGGAATTCGGGATCGAGGTCGCCACGGCGGGCCCCGCCGACCTCGCCCAGTTCCTTGAATTGCCCGGGGAAATCCAGGTAGACACCAACCGCCTGGTCCATCTTTCACCCCGCTTCTCCGGCATCGTCACCCAGGTGCAGGGGCGCATCGGGGAACAAGTCGAGGCCGGACAGACCCTGGCGGTCATCGAGAGCGATCAGAGCCTCGCCCCCTACCTGATGAAGACCCTGATCACCGGCACCATCATCGACAAGCACCTGACCCTGGGCGAGTCCGTGGACCGCCGGCAGTCCGCCTTCGTGATCGCCGATCTCAGCGAGGTGTGGGCCGACATCACCGTCTACCAGAAGGATCTGCCCCTGGTGGCGGTGGGCCAGAAGGCCGTCATCAGCGGCGGTCACGGTTTGCCCAGCGTGGAAGGAAAAATCACCTACATCTCCCCCGTGATGGACGAGACCACCCGTACGGCCCTGGCGCGGGTCGTGCTGCCCAACCCCTCGGGAATCTGGCGGCCGGGCACCTTCATCACGGCGAGGATCCAGGTGGGGGTCTTCCCCGTGGCCGTGGCGGTACCCCGCACCGCGTTGCAGAGCATCGACGGCGAGGAGGTGGTCTTCGTGGCCACGCCCGACGGGTTCTCGCCCACGCCGGTCACCCTTGGTCGCAAGGCGGACCGCCTGGTGGAAATCACAGCGGGCCTGACGCCCGGACAGGAATACATCTCCCGGGGCGGCTTCACGCTCAAAGCGGAACTCGCCAAGGAATCGTTCGGCTCCGACCACGCACACTGACCTGAAAGCGGAGATCAAGTCATGCTGGAAAAAATCATAGATTTCAGTCTGAGCAACCGGCTGCTGATCATGGTGACCGCCATCCTCGTCATGGGTGCCGGCTATCTTTCCTACACCGGCCTGCCGGTGGACGCCTTCCCCGACGTTTCACCCAACCTCGTCCAGGTCTTCACCCTCACCGACGGCCTGGCACCCGAAGAGATCGAGAAGTACGTCACCTTTCCCGTGGAAGCGGCCATGACTGGCCTGCCGGGGGTGGAGAAGGTCCGCTCGGTGTCCAACTTCGGGCTCTCGGTGGTGAACGTCTACTTCGAGGACGGCATGGACATCTACTTCGCCCGCCAGATCGTGGGCGAACGCCTGCAGGAAGCGAGGGAACAGATCCCGGAAGGTTTCGGAGATCCTCAGATGGGCCCCATCTCCACGGGCATGGGCCTGGTGCTCTTCTACTACCTGGACGACACCACCGGCAGCTACACCCTGGAGGAACTGCGCACCATCCAGGACTGGCTGGTCAAGTTCCACCTGCAGACGGTGCCCGGCGTCACCGAGGTGCTCGGCATCGGCGGCTATGAAAAGCAGTTCCAGATCGCCGTGCATCCGGACCAGCTCCTGCGCTACGACATCACCCTGGCCGAGGTCATCCAGCGCGTGCGCGCCAACAACCTGAACGTGGGCGCCCAGTTCATCGAGAAGAACTCCGAGGAGTTCATCGTACGTTCCGAGGGCCTGGCAACCGGCATGGACGACCTGCGCTCCATCGTCATCAAGACGGTGCACGGCACGCCCATCTACCTTGCGGACCTGGCCGAGATCGAGATCGGGGGCGCCATCCGCCGCGGGCTGCAGACCCGCAACGGGATCGGCGAAGTGGTGGCCGGACAGGTCATCAAGCTGTTCGGCACCAATTCCTCGGCTGTGATCCAGCGGGTGGAAGCCAAGCTGGCGGAGATCAACGGAATCCTGCCCGACGGATTGGAACTCAAGCCCTACTACCAGCAGAAATCCCTGGTCCAGGCCGCGGTCAAGACCGTCACCAACGCCCTGCTGCAGGGGATCCTGCTGGTGGCCATCGTCCTGCTGGTCTTCATGGGAGGCCTGCGCCCCTCGCTGGTCGTGGCCCTTTCCCTCCCCTTCTCGGTCCTGTTCACCTTCCTGCTCATGGCGCGTTTCGGCATCTCGGCCAACCTGATGTCCCTGGGCGGGCTGGCCATCGCCATCGGCATGCTCGTGGACGGCACCATCGTCATGGTGGAGAACGTGGACCGCCGCCTGCGACTGGCGCCACCGGGTCAATCCCGTCTGCGCATCATTTCCCGCGCCTGCGGCGAGGTCGGGCGGCCCATCATCTTCGCCATCTCCATCATCATCCTGGTGTTCGTGCCCCTGTTCACCCTCCAGGGTGTGGAAGGCAAGACTTTCCGTCCCCTGGCCTATACCGTGGCCATCGCCATGCTGGGTTCCCTGCTCTTCGCCCTGTTCCTGGCGCCGACCCTCAGCAGCCTGCTGATGAAATCCAACCACCGGAAGGATGACGATTCGTCCGGCCAGCGGGAACCGCGCATGGTGCGCTGGTTGCAGGTGCCCTACCGCCCCCTGGTCGGGTTCTTCGTACAGCGTCGCTGGGCCGCGGTGGTCCTGGCGACGGCCCTGCTGGCCATGGGCGCCGCTGTTCTGCCCCGCCTGGGCTCGGAGTTCACGCCCAAGCTGCGTGAAGGCACTATCGTGGTGCGCCTGACCATGCCGCCCTCCATCTCCCTGACCGAGAGTCGCCGGACCACGCTGATCGTCGAGCGCCGTCTCATGGCCATCCCGGAAATCCAGGAGGTCGTCAGCCGCATCGGGCGCGGCGAGGTGGGCGCCCACACCGACCCCGTCAACAGCGCGGAGATGTTCGTCACCCTCAAACCCAAGGACCAGTGGCGGGCCGCCGGCGACCAGGAGGCCATCGAGAACATCATCCGCACCGAACTGGGCAACGTGCCCGGCGTCCTGGTCAACCTCACCCAGCCCATCGAGATGACCGTGGACGAGCTGCTGGAGGGCGTGCGGGCCGAACTGGCTGTCAAGATCTTCGGCGATGATCTGGAGGTTTTGAAGGAACGGGCCGAAGCGGTGGCGGCGGTCATCGGCGAGGTGCCCGGCGCGGCGGACATCCAGGTGGACCAGGTCGACGGCGCACCCCAGTTGCTGCTGCGCATCGACCGTCAGGCCATCGCCCGGTACGGCATCAACGTGGATGACGTGCAGGAGGTGATCCGGGCCGCCGTGGGCGGGGAAACCGCCGGCCAGATCTACGAGGGGATCCGCCGTTTCGACATCCTGGTCCGCTACACCGCCGACAGCCGCAGTACCGCCGAGGAGATCGCCGAGATCCTCATCACCGCACCGGACGGGGCGCGAGTGCCCCTGGACCAGCTGGTTTCCCTCAGGGAGATCGTCGGGCCCCGCCAGATCACCCGGGAGAACAACCAGCGATTCATCACCATCCAGTGCAATGTGGTGGACCGGGACATCGGTTCGTTCGTGGCCGAGGCCCAGGAGGCCCTCGCCGGGGCCGTGGACCTGCCGCCGGGCTATCTGGTGACCTGGGGCGGCCAATTCCGTCTGCAGCAGGAGGCCAACAAGCGCATGATGATCGTGGTCCCGGTCACCCTCATGTTCGTGTTCCTGCTCCTGTTCGGCAACTTCGGCTCCCTGCGCAATTCCTTGCTGATCCTCCTGAACATTCCCCTAGCCCTGGTGGGAGGCATCGTGGGGCTGTGGCTGACCGGCCAGAATCTCTCGGTGCCGGCGTCGGTGGGTTTCATCGCCCTGTTCGGCATCGCCCTGGAGAACGGCATGGTGCTGGTGACCTACCTCAACCAGCTGCTGCGCGAGGGGATACCCGTGGCCCAGGCCTCGGTCCAGGGGGCCTGCCAGCGCATCCGACCGGTCCTGATGACCGCCATCACAACCGCCCTGGGTCTGTTCCCCCTGCTGTTCTCCCACGGGACCGGCAGCGAGGTGCAAAGGCCCCTGGCCACCGTGGTGGTCGGCGGCCTGTTCACCTCCACCGTCCTGACCCTGCTGGTGATCCCGGCCTTCTACAAGTGGTTCGCCATCCGTGTGGAAAAGGGAGAATCATGATTTTCCCTGCGTTGCGCAATAGTCTTGAACAATATTCGCCAGGCACCACCAGTATTTTCATAACCGACTGTATTTTTAGGCGGTTATGAATGGCCCGCCCCTTGCAGGACCCGGGATGACAACGACACCGCAACCCATTGCGGACAATCCGACACCAAGGAGCGGATCATGAAGACATTGAAGATATCCCTGTTGACCCTCGCCCTGGCAGCCGGTCTCGCCCTGCCCGCGGCGGCTCACGAAGACCACCAGGAAAGCATGTTCGAAACCATGAGCGAGGCCTATCTGGCCATCCAGACCTCCCTGGCCGCCGATTCCCTGGAGGGAATCGAGGACAGCGCCCTGACCATCACTAAAAGCGCGCAGATGATGAGCAATAAGTTCGACCTCCATGCCGCTGGTGTTGCGGAGAAGGACGGCCCGGCCTGCCGCAAGTTGATGCCGGAGCTCGCCGCCAACGCCTCGGCCCTGGCCAAGGCCCCGGACCTCGAATCGGCGCGGGCGGCCTTCGCCCTGCTGAGCGAGAACATGGTCGCCTACCGGAACATGATCCCCGGCCAGGAGAAACCCAACGTGGCCTACTGCCCCATGGCCAAGCACAACTGGCTGCAGAACGGCAAGAAGATCAACAACCCCTACTTCGGTTCCAAGATGCTGCGCTGCGGCAAGATCGTGAACAAGTAGTCGGCCATGAATCGTGTAACCGGCATCTCATCCGGACGTCCCATGGATACCGGCCGGAAGGCTTCGGCCCAGCTCCCCGACAGCAAGATCATCGAGATGGTCATCGCCGGAGAAACCGAAGCCTTCCGGGAAGCCGCCGGTACCTTAGGCTCCATTTCCATGGCGGCCGAGAGCACCCTGCCCCTCACCGCCGAGACCGCCAATGAGCACTGATCCGAGGAGTTTAATCATGCTGCACATCCAGACAACCACCAAGGACGTCAACACCCTTGTGTTGGACCTGACTGCGGCGGTGGAGCGCCACAAGTTCGGTGTTTTGCACATCCACGACCTGCAGAGGACCATGCGCAACAAGGGCATCAAATTCCCCCAGGCCTGCCGCATCCTGGAGATTATTGACAGAATTGTTGACAGAATTCGATTTCTGCCAATCCCGGGCACAAAAAAGCCACCCATAACAAGCGGCTAATTTATTATATATCTTTAAGTTTACTTGGTGGAGCCAAGGGGGATCGAACCCCTGACCTCATGACTGCCAGTCATGCGCTCTCCCAGCTGAGCTATGGCCCCACCCGAGGCGTAGGGCGGAAATATAGCAATTCTCAGGGCCGTGTCAAACTTTTCCGCCGCTTGACTTTCGCCCCCCTGCTGGCTAACATCCCCGCCTGCCAAGCCCTTTACCAGGGGTTCAGCTCCGGTGCCGGAGTGGTGGAATTGGTAGACGCGCTGGACTCAAAATCCAGTGTTCCTTTGGAACGTGTGGGTTCAAGTCCCACCTCCGGCACCACTCTCTTTTTCCTGCGATAGTATCAGGGCTGGGAATTTGGTGGCTGTTTTGGAGCCGCCCCGAAAACCAACCCCCAATGCCCTTCCCCCACAGGGCCAAAAAAAATGAGGGACGACTCTCCAGCCGTCCCTCCCTTGCTCACCCATCCGACAGGCCAGGAGCCGAAACCCCTAACATCCTTATCGGGCGGACATGTATGGGTACGGATATTTCCGCGGCGGGTCAAACGTTTCCTTGACCGTCCGCGGGCTCACCCAGCGAATCAGGTTCAGGTAACTGCCTGCCTTGTCGTTAGTGCCCGAGGCCCTGCTGCCACCGAAGGGCTGCT
>CAYPVD010000143.1:0-7751 GCA_964414055.1 uncultured Fibrobacteraceae bacterium | reverse complement strand
TTCCTCATCGTCAAGTCCCTGGTCGAGGCCTTCCATTGAGAGGTATCAACCCGTCATGACTCCCGAATCCGTCATCGAGATCGCCCAGTATGCCATGCGAACGGTCATCTTCGTGGCCGGTCCCATGCTGATCGCCGGCATGCTGGTCGGCCTGGTCATCAGCATTTTCCAGGCGGCCACGCAGATCAACGAGATGACCATGACCTTCGTGCCCAAGATCCTGACGGTGTTCGTGGTGCTGATCATCACCCTGCCGTGGGCCATCAGTCAGCTGACCGGGTTCGCGTCCGCCATGTTCGCGCGGATCGCGAACATGTGAGGCGGCCGTGAGCTTCTCCCTGGACATGGGCCTTCTGGCCGTGACGGTCGCCCTGATCATCCGCTTCCTGGTGTTGACGGCCACGTTGCCTTTGTTGGACATGCAGTCGGTGCCGCCCCTGTGGCGGGTGGCCCTGGCCGTTTGCCTCGGCCTGGCCCTGGCGCCCGGTGTGGCTGCCCGGTTGGGGCCGCTGGATGTGGCCTGGAGCTGGCCGGTGCTGGTGACGGAGGTCCTGCGATCCCTGGTGCTGGGGGCCATGCTGGGCTTCACGGTCAACCTCATGTTCGCGGCCGTGAAGATGGCCGGATCCATCGCCGGCATGCAGATCGGTTTTTCCATCGTCAATGCCTTCGATCCCCTGAGCAATTCCCAGATCTCGGTTCTCAGCCGCATCTATCACCTGTTGACGGTGTTGATCTTCTTCGTTTCAGGAGCCCACCTGATCCTCATCCAGGCCATGTTCCAGTCGTGCGTGGTTGTGCCGCCGTTCGCGGGCTTGGACGCACCGGCCGGAGCCTGGTACCTGGTGCGGGAATTCGGGACGGTTTTCAGCATCGGTCTGCGGATCGCCGCGCCGGTGGTCCTGATCCTGCTGTTGGTCAGCAGTGCCATGGGCGTGGTCGTCAAGACGGTGCCCCAGCTCAACATCCTGGCGGTGGGGTTCCCCGTCAAGATTGCGGTGGGTTTGCTGGTATTCGGCGTCTCCCTGGTCTATTTCCGGGACATCGTCCTGGGGATGATGGCGGGGATGGGGGACAGATTGGGCGAGGTGCTGCTGGCGCTCAGTTGAAAGAAAATCAGCCAGATCGGGTCGATTCGTGTCCGGTGGGATGAGCATTCGAGGCGCACGCCAGGAGATGAAGGAGGTGAGATGTGGCCGACGGACCAAGCGGTGAAAGAACAGAACAGGCAACAGGTAAACGACGGCAGGAAGCCCGGAACAAGGGGCAGGTCGCCAGGAGCCAGGAAGTTACCGGCGCCCTGCTGCTGATCACGGGCATGACCGTGCTGGTCGGCAGCAGCGGCCACTTCGCCCACGTCCTGGGGCGCAACGCCGTCTATCTGTTCTCGCAGGCGCCGGTCCTGGCACCCGGCAACGCCTACAACCTGCGCATGCTGCTGGCCGGCAACATGAGGGTTTTCATGGAGGCCATGGCCCCCCTCCTGCTGGCCGTGATCCTCGCGGCCGTGGGCGCCAACGTCATCCAGGTGGGATTTCACGCCAGTACGGAATCCATGCAGTTCAAGCTCGAAACCCTCAACCCTCTGGCCGGGATGAAGAAGTTCTTCAAGAAGACGACCTTCTTCGAACTGATCAAGAACATGCTCAAGATCGGCGTCATCGGGACGCTTGCCTACGGTTGCATCCACGGCCTGCTCGGCACCCTCATGTCCTCGGGGATGCTTTCGTTGCCCGCCATCGTGGCCCTGGGCAAAGGAGCCTTCATCAAGCTCATGTTCCGCCTGCTGGCCTTCGCCGCCCTGCTCGGCCTGGCGGACTGGATGTGGCAGAAACGCCAGCACGAGGAAAACCTCAAGATGACCAAGCAGGAGATCAAGGAAGAGCACAAGGATATCGAGGGGGACCCCCAGATCAGGGCCAGGATCAAGGGCCTGCAGTACGAGATGGCCCGCAAGCGGATGCTCGCCGATGTCCCGACGGCGGATGTGGTCGTCACCAACCCTACCCACTTCGCCGTGGCCCTGAAGTACAACCCCGGTGATCCCGCCCCCATGGTGGTGGCCAAGGGCGCCGACAACCTGGCGGCGAAGATCAAGGAGATCGCCCGAAAATCACGGGTCCCCATCATGGAGAACAAACCGCTGGCGAGGTCCCTGTATCGGCAGGTCGATGTGGGACAGAGCATCCCCGATAGCCTGTTCCAGGCCGTCGCCGAGGTGCTGGCATACGTGTATCGCCTGAAGAAGGCATGACCCCGACGGGAGCGTGAGGCGTGGAGCAGAACAGCGTCATCAACCGTGACCTGATACTGTCGAACAGCAACATCCTGAGCGCCGTGGCGGTCATGATGGTCCTGGGCCTGATGGTCGTCCCCGTGCCGCCCATGCTCATGGACCTGATGCTCACCTTCAACATCGCCTTCTCGGTCACGGTGCTGCTGGTCGCGCTTTACCTCAAGGAGCCGCTCCAGTTCAACAGCTTCCCCTCACTGCTGCTGATCATGACCCTGATGAGGCTTTCGTTGAACGTGGCCACCACCAGGCTGATCCTGAGCAAGGGGGCCGCGGGGCAGGTCATTCAGAGTTTCGGCGATTTCGTCGTGGGCGGGAACTACGTCATCGGCGTCATCGTCTTCACCATCCTGGTCATCATCAACTTCATGGTCATCACCAAGGGGAGCGGGCGCATCGCCGAGGTGGCGGCCCGCTTCACCCTCGACGCCATGCCGGGCAAGCAGATGGCCATCGACGCGGACCTGAACACCGGGCTGATCAACGAGAGCGAGGCGCGTCGCCGCCGCGAGGAAATCGCCAGCGAAGCCGAGTTCTTCGGGGCCATGGACGGTGCCAGCAAGTTCGTCAAGGGCGACGCCATAGCCGGTATCCTGATCACCGTGGTCAACATCGCCGGCGGTTTCATCATCGGCATGCTGCAGATGGGGATGACGGCGCAGGAGGCTCTCGGCAAGTTCACCGTGCTGACCGTCGGCGACGGCCTGGTCAGCCAGATCCCCGCCCTGCTGATCTCCACCAGTGCGGGGCTCGTCGTGACCAGGACCAGCGGTTCCCTGAACCTGGGCCAGGCCGTGACCCTGCAGATCTTCCGGCAACCCAAGGCCCTGTACCTGGCCGCCGGCGCCATCATGATCCTGGGCCTGATTCCCGGTCTGCCGACGGGGCCGTTCATGTTCTTCTCCATCCTGACGGCCGTGGTCGGGTCGGCCATGAGCAAGAGGGTGAAGAACTACGACGAACGCCAGAGCGCGGCCGACGCCGAGGCCCAGCAGGCGGAGGAGGAAGCCGTTTCGGAGCCGGAGGGGATCCGGAGCGAAGACCTGTTCGTCCTGGACCGCCTGGAGCTGGAGATCGGGTACGGCCTGATTCCCCTGGTCGACGAGGCCCGTGGGGGAGACCTGCTGCACAGGGTCGGAAACATCCGGCGCCAGGTCGGGTCCGAACTGGGTATCTTCATCCACCCCATCAGGGTGCGCGACAACCTCCAGCTCGGCGCCCAGGATTACGTGATCAAGCTCAAGGGTGTGGAGATCGGTCGCTCCACTTTGAACCCGGATAAGTTGCTGGCCATGAGCACACGGCCCGATGCCGGTTCCCTGCCCGGGGAACAGACCACGGAACCCGCCTTCAACCTGCCGGCGGTCTGGATCCAGCCAGATGACAAGGCGGACGCCGAGCGGGAAGGTTACACGGTTGTCGAACCCGCCGCCGTCCTCGCGACGCATCTGTCGGAGATCATCCGCAGCCATGCCGACGAGCTGCTCAGCAGGCAGGACATCAAGGACATGTGCGAATCGGTGCGGGAGTTCGCGCCCGCGCTCATCGAGGACCTGGTTCCGGACAAGGTCTCGATCAACACCCTGCACAACGTCCTGAAATCCCTTTTGCACGAGCGGATTCCCGTCCGGGACATCGTGACCATCCTCGAGACCCTGGCCAACTACACCGGCACGGGTCTGGGCACGGATTTCCTGACCGGGAAGGTGAGGGAGGCCCTTGCCCGCTCCATTACATCCCTGTACTGCGAGCCGGACGGAGGGCTGAATGTCGTTTCCCTTCACCCGGGAACGGAACAGGTGTTGATGCAGGCCGTCCAGCAGAGCGAACAGGCCCAGGGTGTGGTCCTGGATCCCGGGTTCACCCGGGATTTCCTGGGACAGCTGGAGAACGTGCTGCGTGCGGCCTACGCGGCGGGCAAGCCTCCGGTGCTGCTGGTGCCCACGCCCATCCGGATCTTCGTCAAGAGACTCGTCGAACCGACTTACCCCAACCTGGCGGTGCTGGGATACACGGAAGTGTCCTCGGCGGCCAAGGTTCAATCCACAGGAACGGTGGTGACCCATGCCAACGCGAAGGAATTCACGGCTGCCGGCTAGCGGCGGGACCGAGATCGTGACCGCACCCAACCTGAAGGAAGCGTACCGGAAGGTGCGTCTGATCTACGGGGAAGACGCCGCGATCCTCGGCACGCGCACCGTGACCATGCGCAGCGACAACGGGCTGGGCCAGGAGAAGATCGTGGAGATAACCCTGGCCGACGACGCTTCGACGGGCAAGGCCGCTCCCGCCAGGACCGTCGGCCATGCCCGGTTCCGCGCTCCGAAGGAGGCCGTGCAGGCTGCAGGCAGCGGCAGGTCTTCCCTTCATGAAGCCATATCCGCGGAACTGGATCGCATCGATGACCTGGTGGCGGAGATCTCCGGCGGGTTGGCGACGGGACGGGGAGCCAAGAGCGGCCCCGCGGGCGGAACCGTCGGACGCGTCCTTGCCGAGGCGGGAACGACCCCCGAAACCATCGTTCGTCTCGTGCAGCGCTACGAGGTGGAAACCGAAGGGCAGTTCCAGGAGGGACCGCAGCTCCGGCAGTGGCTGGCCCGTCAGATTCCGGCGGCTGATTGCGACTGGGACGGCTTTTTCGGCTGTCATGCCTTCCTGGGATATTCGCGGCCCCAGCGGCAGGAACTGGTTCTCAGTACCTGTGAGAGATTCCGGGCCCTGGGGCGCGAAATCCTCCTGCTGGTCGTGATGCCCCAGAACGAGGGGACCGTCAGACGGCTCCAGGTCGAAGCGGCCAGATGCGGCTATGATGCGGCCATCATCCGGAACCATGAACAGCTACGGCGATGCGAGGATCATTTCGACCAGTACGAGGCGGTGGTCCTGGAACTACCTGACCTGGATTGCGAAGGCATGTCAGGTTCCACGGCGGTCCATGACTGGCTGGCCGGCAACGCCGGTTTCCATCGACACCTTGTCGTTCCCCTTGATGGAGACCTCGAAGAAGCCCCCTTGCTGGCACACCAGGCACGGCACTGGAATTGCGATTGGCTGGCTGTGAGCAGGCCTTCCCGCTTCAATCGCACGGGCAAATTGTTCGACATCCTGGAGAAGTTGCCCCTGCCCGTCTCCCTGACCGCCAGCATCTCGGGCCAGGAGACGAAGGTTACCATAGCCAGGGCGGGTGAATTGCTGGGCGAGATCATGGACACGGACCGGGCCGGGCTCGCAAGTGGCGGCACCGGAACGGCGGAAGCGGGAAAGGACGCCTGACAGCATGCAGCGGATCATTCAGACAATGGCCTTGGCCGCGGCTTTCCTGACCTTGTGCGCAGGTGTTTGGCAGGGTTGGGCCTTCGTGGTCACCGTGAAGAAGATCCTCCTGGCCTACATGGGCGTGTTCTTCATCGGCTCGATGATGGTTCTGGCCGTACGACTGGCGGGCGCCTGGGAAAGCAGGCCTGCGAACAGGAACGGCACCGGTACGAAACAGGCGGATAACTAGTCCCACAGGCACAGAAGATCAGGGCAGTGGCGGATACCGCTGGCATGGATCGTGCAAAATGCAGGAACGGGTTATTGCACCAGAAAGGCTGAAACATGACCGAGACCCTTCAAATCGCACATAAGGAAGTCTGGGAGCGTCTGCAGGGGGACGACGGGCAGCAGGCCCGTTGCGAGCTGGTGGATATCTATGCCCGGATCGTCAAGTACGTGGCCGGCAGGATGGCCATCGGTTTGCCGCATTATGTGGATTTCAACGATCTGGTGTCGGCGGGTCTGCTGGGACTCATCCAGGCCATCGACAATTTCGATTGCGAGCGCATGATCAAGTTCGAGACGTACGCCATCCCACGGATCAGGGGGTCCATCCTGGATGAGCTGCGGAGCCAGGACTGGTTTCCCCGTTCCCTGCGGCGCAAGGCCAAGCAGCTGGAAGAGGCGTACAGCCACCTGGAAACGAAGCTGGGGCGTCCAGCGACCGATGCCGAGATCGCGCGGGAGCTGGAAATCGACCTGTCCGAGCTGGACGGCCTGATGGGCGAGGTCTCGGTGGCGACGATCATGTCCCTGGACGCCGAGAGCAACGGGTCCGATCGCGAGAATTCATCCTCGCTGGTGGATTTCCTGGCGGATCCTTCCAGCGAGAACATCGAACAGGAAATCGCCCGGCAGGAGATGAAGGAACTGATCGGCCGGCGCATCGCGGAACTTCCCGAGAAGGAACAGCTGGTGCTGGTCCTGTACTACTACGAGGAGTTGACCCTCAAGGAGATCGGGGAAATCCTGGACGTGACCGAGAGCCGGGTGTGCCAGATCCACACCAAGGCCATCCTGCGCCTCAAGGGCAAGATCGAGCGGCATGAAGGCAAATCATCCATCGGCCAGCTGACTCGTCAGATCAACGCGAAACCGGACAGGCAGAACAAACAGAAGGTCGAAAGCCTGATGGGGCAGGCCAAGGGCCGTCTGGAACCCGTCAACATCATGGCCGCCCTCAGCCTGTGCCAGCTCTGCACGTACCTGACCTGGCTGGGCCGACATGGCGGTGGCTGGCCGACCTAGACGGCCCGGGAGGGGAATCCGACATGGCGGGAGACGGAGTATCCATGCCCACGACCTTGTCCCAACTGGGCAGGGTGGCCAAGGCCCAGGCCAAGGGCCAGCATCAGAACCAGCAGGTGACCCCCTTCAGCGAGCAGCAGGAGAAGCAGGACGAGCTCAAGCTGCAGAAGATCAACAAGGCCGAAAAGACCGCCGAGGAGCGGATCGACCCGGACAGCAGGAAAGAAAAGGATCGCCGCAAGCGCCGCCGACTCGCCCGCCGCAGGGATTTGCGGAAGAACCGGGAAGAACCGGACGAGGCCCGGGAGAAAGAGACTGACGAGGAAGATGCGGAGGCGTTGGGTCTGACCATCGATTTGCTGGTCTGAACAGGAAAGGGAACACCCGATGGATACGGACATTTTCCGGCAGGGCATGGAGCTGATCGCCGGGCAGGACCCTGTCTTCCTGGGGGCGGCCGTGGCCGTGGCCGCTGGGACGGCCCTCTTGACCGGGACCCTGTTCGCCTACTTCCGGGGGCGGCGTCGAACAGGAGCCAACGGTAGGGTTGCACCCCGGAAACCCGCGTCGGCATCCGTGGCGGACATCTATGTGCCTTCGTCATCGGGAATGGCCCAGCCGGCTCAGGTTGCCCCGGGGGCAGGCGACAGCGCTCTACCCCTTGAAAAGGATCTGCTGGTCCGGTTGCGGCGAACCGTGGACCGGCTTGAAAAGCTGCAGGAAGAGCTGCTGAGCGAAAGGTCCGTTTCCGCAGAATCCCCCCTAAAGCCCACGCCTCCGGCTGTCGAATACGTATTCAGGAAGGGCATTGGTTGACAAGAGGTTCCCGTCTCAGTCGAGGGAGAATGGTGCGGGGGCCGGGATTTTCCCGGGAGTGTTCATGACCAGGGTG
>CAYPVD010000142.1:0-7763 GCA_964414055.1 uncultured Fibrobacteraceae bacterium | reverse complement strand
GGTCAAGCGGACCTTCGACTTGACCGCCGCCGGACTGGGGCTGTTGTTGATCTCGCCCCTGATGGCCGTGGTGGCTGTCCTGATCAAGCTGGGTTCGCCGGGGCCCGTGTTCTACGGCCAGTTGCGCATGGGGCGTGACGGGCGCGAGTTCCGCATGATCAAGTTCCGCAGCATGCGCACCGACGCCGAGGCGGACAGCGGGCCGGTCTGGACCGCCGCGGAGGATCCCCGCGTGACCGGCATCGGACGTTTTCTGCGCCGCTACAGCCTGGACGAGCTGCCTCAACTGTGGAACGTGGTCCGAGGCGACATGTCCCTGGTGGGTCCCCGCCCGGAGCGCCGGGTCTTCGTCGAGCGGTTCATGCAGCAGATGCCGCGCTATTTCGAGCGGCACCGCGTCAAGGCGGGCATGACCGGCTGGGCCCAGGTCCACGGGTTGCGGGGCAACACCAGCATCCAGGAACGCACCTATTACGACCTGTACTACATCGAGAACTGGTCGCTGGGCCTGGATGTGAAGATCCTCCTGATGACTCTGCACCATGTCCTGCGCGGGGAGAACGCCTACTGATGAAGCCGTTGCTGGTCTTTTTCGAGAACCTTCGTCCCCGCCAGTGGACCAAGAACCTGCTGCTGTTCGCGGGGGTGATCTTCGCACGCATGCTGGGCGATCCCCACTGTGTCATGCGGGCTGCGCTGGGAGCGCTCGTCTTCTGTTTCAGCTCGGGAGTGGTGTACGTCTACAACGATTACCGCGACCTGGAACTGGACCGCCTGCACCCCATCAAGAAACTGCGGCCCCTGGCCTCGGGCCGGCTGGATCCCGTCTTCGCCCTGAGGGCCTCCGCCGTGTTGATGGTCCTGTGCCTGGTCGCCGCCGCCCTGCTGGGCCCCCTGTTCCTGGGTGCGGTGGCCTTCTTCTTCCTGTGGAACTGGGCCTACACCAATTTCTTCAAGAAGTTGCCTGTGCTGGACGTCATCGGCATCGGCATGAGCTTCGTGATCAGGGCCAGCGCCGGGGTCTTCGTGCTGCTGCCCATCCATCCGGAGGTGGGGATCTCCATCTGGCTGCTGCTGTGCACCTTCTTCCTGTCGCTGTTCCTGGGCTTCTGCAAGCGGCGTGACGAACTGTTGCGGATCGTGGTCGCCGAGGGTGAAACCCGCCCGGCCCTGCGGGGTTATAACGAACCGATCCTGAACGCGATGATCGGGGTGAGCTTCGCCTTGACCACCATGATGTACGCCCTGTACACCGTCTGGCCCGAGACGGTGCGCCAGTTCGGAACCCAGGATCTGATCTACACCCTGCCCTTCGTGCTGGCGGGCATGGGACGCTACCTGTACCTGGTCTTCCTGGAGGACAGGGGAGGTCGGCCCCACGAGATCCTGTTGACCGATTTCCTGCTGCAGGCGGTGGTCATAGGCTGGATTCTGGTGGCGATCCGGATCATTGGAACATCCTGACGTCAGGGGGCCCGTCCGCGGGTCCCGCAACACCGGAGGAAGCATGGCGGCGATCGTAGGCTTGGTGGAGGCGCGTCCCGAGACCATCTTCGATGATTATCGGCGTGTCCTGGAACTGGGGCGGGTCGAACCCCCTGAAACGGATGATCCGGTGACGCTGGTGACCCTGGCCGCCGGGGGAGACCCCGGCTTCGGCAGCCCGCCCTGGCAGTCGGAGGGCGTGGCAAGGGCGTGGGGCCTCGATCAGGGTGATCACCGGGTAAGGAACCTGTCGAGCACCTGCGTTGCCGACGCGGGAGGGGACATGCTTGTTTCCCCGGGCGCCAGACCGGTCCTGCTGGCGGTTCCCGCCCTGGAAACGGGTTGGGGGGTCAGGAACGCCGTGGCCATGTGGGCGGCCTGCCGGGGAACGGGGGTGAGCGATCCACGCCGCGAACTCGCCGCTCTGGCGGCGACCCTGCAGGAGCCGACGGCCCTGCGGCCGGCGGTCGTCTGCGACGCGGTGTTGTGGGGCGTGGGAGGCGGGTCCACGGGCAGAAGCTATCTTGTGCGCAACGTGCTGCTGGCCGGAGACGATCCCGTGGCCGTCGATTGCATCGCCCTGCAACTGGCCGGCATGGATCCGGCGGGATTCCCCTGGTTGGGCAAACTGCAGGAGGCGGGGCTGGGTACCGGCGATCCGTCGGCCATCGAGGTCCGGGGCCATGTGGATCTGCTGGCCAAGGCCTTCGCGGGGGCGCGGTGGTGCGGGCCGGGCGGCTGCCCGCGGAGGGGGAGGATCGCCCCGGCGGATCTGATCTGGAGGTTGATGCGGCGCAAGCGTATGCTCCGGCAGTACCGGGAATCCGCCTGGGGCCGGCTGGCCGTTACCTGCACCTGAAGTCGAAGAGCGGAGCTCCAGCATGAACGATAAGACATACCTGCAGGGCCGCCGCCGCATAGGGCGATCGCTGGCCGTGGAAGCACCGGCCAAGGTGAATCTGCACCTGGAAGTGCTGAAACAGCGGCATGACGGGTATCACGAGATCGAAACCGTCCTGCAGGCGGTGGAGCTCTGCGACCTGGTCACGGTGACCCTGGAGGACCGTTTTCCCGGGGGTCCTCCCGATCTGTCCCTCCGGGTCAGTTCCGGCCCCTGGCGCGTTCCCGCCGATGAAACCAACCTTTGCTGGCGGGCCGCCCGCCATTTTTGCCGGGAAACGGGGATGTCCGGTTCCCTGCGCCTTGAACTAAGGAAATCCATACCGCCGGCCGCCGGTCTGGGGGGTGGGAGCAGCGATGCCGCAGCCGTCTTGCTGGCCTGCAACGAATTGTTCGATACCGGGTTGGAGGAGACGGAGCTGGAGGAACTGGCAGCGGCGCTGGGTGCCGACGTGCCTTTTTTCATCCGCGGGGGGACCGCCCTGGGGCGGGGAACGGGTACCCGTCTGACCCGGCTGCCGTTGATAAGATCGGGTCAATTCCTTATCGTTAAACCGGACATGGAGTTAAAAACCGCCGAGGTTTATGCCAATCTCAAAATGGGATTGACAGTCAACAGCACCAAGGCTAACATCCATGTCATCAAGCCCCAGTTGGCCCGGTTTCCGACGCCGACGTGGCCCGGTTTCAACCGGCTTGAGGAAGTGGTGTTGCCGTGGGCCCCGGAGTTGCAACGGCTGGTATTGAATCTGCGGGATGCGGCCCCGGTGGCGATGATGACGGGCAGCGGTTCGGCGGTAGTGGCCGTATTTCCGGACGGGTTCGATGCTGAAGGAATCGTCAACGAGTATAAGGAAGCTGGTTATTTCGTTGTGATGGTGAAACCGCGAGCGTGCGGGGTGCGGGTCAAGGACGTCGAAGCATCCGGGTAATTCGCAGAGCAGGTTCTGGTTCATTACGGAGAGGGAGAGCCTTGAATATTTCAGAGATCAGGATCACCTTGCGTGATGACAACAAACTGAAGGGCTTCGCCAGCATCACCCTGGATAACGCCTTCGTCATCCGCGGGCTCAAGATCATTGAAGGGGCTTCGGGCCTTTTCATCGCCATGCCGAGCCGCAAGCGTCGCGATGGGACCTTCCAGGATATCGCTCATCCTATCAACATGGAAACGCGCGAGGCCATGGAACGGCAGGTCATCGCCGCCTACCGCCAGGAATTGCAACGGGTGGAAAGCGGCGAAATCCCCCCTCCAGCCAAGCACGGCTCCTTCGAGGATGGAAATCGTGATTCCGTGATGGAGGAGCGATTCTAGCAGTCTGTTCTGGGTGGGGCGTCGTCAAGTGGTAAGACACAAGGTTTTGGTCCTTGCATTCGCGGGTTCGAATCCTGCCGCCCCAACCAGATACCCCCTCCCGGCGGGGGTTTTGTTTTTTCCCCCTTGCATCATTTTTCCGGGCGTGTTTTTTTCCAGCCGAAGCCGCGTTTCTCCCGCTTCCGAGAGGATCTGTCCATGGCCAACGAACTGGTGATCATCTGCGGTACCGCGCATCCGGAAATGGGCGCCCGCATCGCCGAGCATCTCGACACCGATCTGTGTGATGTGGCCATCGACCGCTTTTCCGACGGTGAGATCCAGATCAAGATCAAGGAGAACATCCGCGGCACCGATGTCTTCATCGTGCAGCCCACCATGCCTCCGGCCGAGAACGTCATGGAACTGTTGCTGCTGCTGGATGCCGTGCGCCGGGCTTCTTGCCGCAGGTTGACCGCGGTCATCCCCTACTTCGGCTACGCCCGGCAGGATCGCAAGGACCAGCCGCGGGTTCCCATCGGCGCCAAGCTCATGGCCGAGCTGATCACCACCGCCGGCGCCCAGCGGGTGCTGACCATCGACCTGCACGCCCCCCAGATCCAGGGGTTTTTCGACATTCCCCTCGACCATCTGTACTCCGCGCCGGTCCTGCTGCACCACTTCAAGGACTGGCCGCGGGACAACCTGGCCGTGGTGGCCCCCGATGTGGGATCCATCAAGATGGCCCGGGCCTTCGCCAAGCGTCTGGATGCCAGCCTGGCCATCATAGACAAGCGCCGCCCCTGTCCCAACGAGGCGGTCGTCATGAACTTCATCGGGGACGTGAAGGGCCGGGACGTGATCATCTTCGACGACATGATCGACACCGCCGGCACCCTGGCCGACGCCGTCCGGGAATGCGTCGAGGAGCAGGGGGCCAAGTCCGTGACCGCATGCTGCACCCATCCTCTTTTCAGCGGGCGGGCCCTCGAACGCCTGGATGCCTCCCCGGTCAAGGAGGTCGTGGTCAGCAACACCATCCCCTTCGACCGCTTCGAGGAGTGTCGCAAGGTCAGGGTACTGGATATGTCGGGGTTGTTGGCTGATGCCATCGAGCGGATCCACCTGGAAAAGACCGTCAGCGCCCTGTTCCTGTAAGGTGTGGTCGTGGAATCGTGCCTTCTCCCCGGCCCGGTTTCCCCGCCTCTTCGATTTTCCCCCGGCCTGTCCGCCGGCTTGACAGATTCGGGGCCCGGTGCTTTCTTTATCCTCCTTTTCCGGGAAAAACCTACCGCGGTGCGGAGTAGCTCTCCGTAGCAGCAGACCGCCGCCGTTCTTCCCACGTCGGTCCCGGCTTCCGGGTGGATGCCGGGCCAGAAGGTTCCTTGCCGCCTGGGGCGGCGAGCCCTTTTCGCGACCCGCAACGGGTCACAATCTGCAAGGAGAGACGCCATGGGTCTCGTGAGTCTCGAAATCCAGTCCCGGACCACCACCGGCAAGAACGCCAACCGGAGGATCCGCGCCGCCGGTCGTATCCCCGCCGTCCTGTACGGCAAGGGGCGTGAAAGTGAACTGATCAGCATCGACGCCCACAACTTCGGGGTCGTCATGATCCACCTGAGCGGCCGCACGGCCCTGTTCTCACTGGAGCAGGAAGGGCGCGACGAGGAAATCACCGCCCTGTTGCGCGAGGTGCAGCGGAACCCCGTGACCGACGAGGTCCTCCACCTGGACCTGATGGAGATCCCTCGGGGCGTGCCCGTCACCGTACCGGTGCAGGTCGAGATCAGCGGTGAATGCCAGGCCGTCAAGAACGGCGAGGCGACCGTGGCCCAGACGCTGGATTCGGTGGAAATCAGTGTCCGGCCCCGGGATCTGCCCGAGTTCCTGGAAGTGGACATCTTCGAGCTTGAACTCCATGACAAGATCTTCGTGCGCGATCTGCATCTGCCCGCGGGCGAGCTGGTCACCGACCCCGACCTGCTGGTCCTGAACATCAAGCCCCAGATCATCTTCGAGGAAGTAACCGAAGAGGCCGAGGGCGAAGAGGGCGCCGAGGGCGTCGAGGGTGAAGAGGGAGCTGCCGCAGGCGACGCCGAAGAAGGCGAGGCCAAGGACGGCGACTAGCTGTCCCGATGATCCCGCTGGAGGCCGGCCCCTTTACCGGGTCGGCCTTCGTCTTGATCAGGAGTGAGGGGAGTCGGGATGACCGACAGGGTTTTGATCGTGGGTCTGGGCAATCCCGGCGTCAGGTACGCCGCGACCAGGCACAACGTGGGCTATCTGGTGGTCGACAGGATCGCGGCCGAACTCGGTGTCGGGTTCGCAGAGGTCCACAGGCTGTATCAGGGGGTCGATTGCCGGTATCACGGACGGGATCTGGCCCTGATGAAACCCCTGACCTACATGAACCGCAGCGGTGCGGCGGTCCTGGCCTGGCTGGCGGGGGAGAGACCCGCGCCCGCCGCGGCAGGTGCCGGGGAGGACGCTGCTTCGCCCGGCGAGCCGGGAATCCTGGTGGTCTGCGATGATCTGAACCTGCCCCTCGGTACGGTGCGTTTGCGAGCCTCGGGCGGCAGCGGGGGCCAGAACGGTCTGGGGGACATCATCGCCTCGCTGGGCAGCGAGGACTTTCCGCGCCTGCGCCTGGGCATCGCACCCCTGTCCGGGGTTCCGGAACCGGAGGCCTGGGCGGATTACGTGCTGGCCGGGTTCGCCGAGGACGAGAAGCAGGTCGTGGAGGAGATGATTGTCCGCGCCGCCCAGGCCGCCCTGGACTGGGCCGAATACGGCGTCGAGCACGCCGCTTCGCGCTTCAACCGGCGCGGTCGTCCCGCAGCCGAAGACTGACAGCCGAAGACTGACGCCTTGCAGAACTGGCCTGTTTGGCTTATACTTGCCCGTCGGTCGTTCCGCCGTGCCCGCAAGGGGCCTGCCGCGGCCGCGAACAACGCCATAACCCAGCTGCAAAGCTGAGTGATCGCATCCCTACCTGGGTCGACATCGGCGGCGGTCGTCAACCGATCGCACCGATGAAAAAGGTGACCTGGGTCGTTCTGTCCGAAGGGAGGTGAAACCAGTGAAGAAGTACGAACTTATTTTCATCCTGCAGGCCGATCAGCCGGACTCGGAGATGGAAGCCCGCGTCCAGCGCGTCAAGGAGATCCTGGCCGGTCATGAAGGTGAGATCACCCAGGAGAACCACTGGGGGGTACGCCGTCTGGCCTACGAGATCGAGCACGAGAACAAGGGCAACTACATGTTCCTGAAATTCAGGAGCAATGGTACCGCCGTCGAGGATCTCGACAAGTTCCTGCGTCTGGACGACAAGGTGCTGCGGCACCTGGTGGTCGTGGACGATGAGTGGGAAGAGCGGAACCGCAAGGCGCGCGCCAAGCGCAATGTCACCCCTGCGGCCGAGGCTCCCGCCTCCGCCGAGTAGGGCGACAAGCAAGGTCTTAAACAGCCTGCGCGGCCGCTAGGCCCGCGGGCAGGAGGAGAATCCGGTGGCTCGTAAGAATCTTCGGATCAAGAAGAAGAAAAAGACGAGGCGGCACGGGAAGCAGAAGGCCTGCTTCTTTTCCAAGAACGGGATCGTCGCCATCGATTACAAGGACGAGGAACTGCTCCGGCGTTTCATCACCGAGCGCGGCAAGATCGCGCCCCGGCGGAACACCGGTACCAGCCCCCGTTTCCAGCGGCCTCTGGCGACGGCCATCAAGAGGGCGAGGCACCTGGCCTTGCTGCCGTTCGTCAAGGAATACTACCGCTAGCAGGGAAGCGATTGTGAACGCAGCGGTTCCGTGATCCGGCCCGGCCGGACGCAGGGACCGCCAACGGTGGGCAAGGTGGTCATGGCTCGGTTCGGGAACCTGCCTCTGGTCCTGGTCGCGGTGATCACGGTTCCGGTGATCGTGGTGATGCAGGTTGCGACCGACGGCGGTGCTGCGCAGGCGCAGACCGGCGGCATACTGGCGTTTCTGGCCTTGCCGTTGCCGTTGTTCCTCTCGGTGCTCTGGGGCTGGTCGCTCATGGCGCTGCATCCCCGCCGCCTGGTTCCGGTGGCTGCCCTGGTGGCCCTGGC
>CAYPVD010000141.1:0-7813 GCA_964414055.1 uncultured Fibrobacteraceae bacterium | reverse complement strand
CTTTTGCTCCTCGACAACTTCGAGAACTGTCTGTCCGGGACGAGCCTCGACAGTCTGACCATTGATTTCCAGCTTGATAGTCTTCATCAGACGGTCGCTTTCTTGCCAACTTTATAGATGGCGTCAAAGGAACACGAGGTCAGGCATTTGCCACACTGGACGCAAGCGTCCGCGTCGATTACGAAGGGCTGTTTCAGGGTCCCGGAGATGGCATCGACCGGGCAGGCCTTGGCGCAGATACTGCAACCCGTACAATTTTCCGCCTTGATGACAAAGTCCACCAGGGCCGGGCAGTTGCCCGCCGGGCAGCTGTGGTCCACGATATGGGCCTTGAACTCATCCATGTAATAACGGATCGTCGAAAGCACAGGGTTGGGAGCAGTCTGGCCCAGGCCACACAGAGAAGCCTCTTTGATCCGGCCACCCAACTCGGTCAAGGCATCAACATCTTCAGGTACGCCTTCGCCACGCGTCACGCGCTCGAGGATTTCCAACATCCGCAGCGTGCCGATACGGCAGAAGGTGCACTTGCCACAACTTTCTTCCTGGGTGAAGGTCAGGAAGAAGCGGGCCATGTCCACCATGCAGGTGGTGTCGTCCATGACCACCATGCCGCCCGACCCCATGATGGCGCCGGTCTTGGGGATGTTCTCGAAATCCACCGGCGTGTGCTTCAGCTCGGCGGGGATGCAGCCGCCGGACGGTCCGCCCATCTGCACGGCCTTGAACTCACGGCCGTCCTTGATGCCGCCGCCGATGCCGAAGAGGATCTCCTCGATGGTCATGCCCATGGGGACCTCGGCCAGACCGCCCTTGGCGATCTTGCCGGCCAGGGCGAACACCTTGGTGCCGGGGCTCTTCTCGGTGCCGTAGCTCCGGTAGGCCTGGCCGCCGTTGTTGATGATCCAGGGCACGTTGGCGTAGGTCTCGACGTTGTTGTTGTTGGTCGGCTGGCCGAAGACGCCGGACTCGGCGGGGAACGGCGGCCGGATCCGGGGCATGCCCCGCTCGCCCTCGATGGAGGCGAACAGCGCGGTCTCCTCGCCGCAGACGAACGCGCCTGCGCCCTGCTTGATGCTGATGTCGAAATCGAAATCCGTGCCCATGATGTTCCGGCCGAGATAGCCCCGCTCCCGGGCGGCCTCGATGGCCAGCTGCAGGCGGTGGATCGCCAGGGGATACTCCGCGCGGCAGTAGATGTAGCCGTGGGTGCCGCCGATGGCCCGGGCGCAGATGATCATGCCTTCGAGCACGGCGTGGGGATCGCCCTCCAATACCGAGCGGTCCATGAAGGCTCCGGGGTCACCCTCGTCGGCGTTGCAGACCACGTACTTGGCCTCGCCGCTGTACCCGGCGGCGAAGGACCATTTCAGCCCCGTGGGGAAACCTGCGCCGCCTCGTCCGCGCAGACCGGAGGTCTTCATCTCCTCGATGATCTGCTCGGGAGCCATCTCCTCGATGGCCTTGCGCGTGGCCTGGTAACCCCCGCGATCCTCGTAGTCCTCGATGCTCTCCGGATTGATCAGGCCGCAGTTGCGCAGAACGATGCGCTCCTGTCCGGCCAGGAAGGCGAGTTCCTGGCCGCCGACCGGCTTGTCGTCCTCGACCTTGTAGATCACATATTCGGGGATCTCCCGGCCCCCCTGGATATGCTTCTCGAAGATCTCCTCCGCCCGCTTCGGATCGACGTCCCCGTAGATCGTCCGCGTTCCGCCCTCCCGGATCTCCACCAGGGGCTCACGGAAACACATGCCGATGCAGCCGGTGATGGTCAGCTCATGGGGGCTGTCCTCGGGCAGGAGGCTTTCCAGCTTGGCATAGGTATCCTTGGCGCCGGCGGACATGCCGCAAGTACTCATCCCTACGAGAATCTTCCTCATGATGGGTTTCCCTCTCAATCCGCCGCGGGCGCGGTTTCAGCGTCGGAAGTCGCTTGTGCCTGGCGTTCGCTGGCCAGGGTCTGCCGCCGGATCTTGCGCACGATCTTGCGCGTGCGGGCCGGGGTCAGCTTCCCCTGGGTGTCGTCATTGACCATCATCACCGGCGCCAGCGAGCAGCAACCGATGCAGGCCACCGAGAAGAGGGTAAAGACGCCGTCCTCGGTCGTCCCCCCGACCTCCACTCCCAGCTCGTCCTGCAGGGTGTCGAGGAGCACGCCGGAGTTGGCCACGTGGCAGGCCGTACCCGTGCACAGCCGGATGACGTTCTTGCCCATGGGCTGTAGCCGGAACTGGCTGTAGAAGGTGATGACGCCGTAGATCTTCGATTCGGGGGTCTTGGTCACCTCGGAGATGTACCTGATGGCCCGGCGCGGAATGTACCCGAAATGCTCCTGGGCCGACTGCAGAAGGGGGATCAGCTCCCCGGGAGTTCCGTCATGGCGCCAGAGACGATAACTGAAGTCTGTGCTGACCATTGGCCGTTTCCTTTCTCGGGCAGGACCGGGTAGGCGGCCGACCTGCCAAGGATGCCTCGACCCGGATCCGCCGCGGAAACGGGTCCGTCAGGCTACATGTCCCGCAAGTTGATGATGCTGGCCTGCTTGATCCGCAGGACACCGTCGATGTTGGACAGCCTCTCGATGATCCGGGGCGTCTTGCCGAAGGCCCCCAGCTCGGAAATGATGCCGATGAGCTTGGTGCCGTCGTCCACCATGTCGCAGACCATGACCTCGTCGATGAAGAACAGGGTGGCGAACACCTGCTGCATGTACTTGGGGTCGATGTCCACGATGACGTAGCTCTTGGTCGCGGCGGGCTTGTTCATCTTCTGCAGGGCCGAGACCTTGACGGCCTTGCGGTAGACGTCGATGAACTCGTGGATGTCGCGGTCGAGCTTGGGCCTGTCCACGCGGGAGGTCGAGACCACCTCGACGCCGTCCATGGCGGCGATCTGGGCCTGCAGGGCCTCCATCTCCTCTTCCGAGCCGGCATGCAGGACGCAGATGATGTCCACGTCGCCGCGCACGGCGTCACAACTCATCATGCCGGGCATGTTGTAGAGCTTGTCGTAGATCTCCATGCTCCGCTGGGGATCGGGGATGCGGAGGCTGAGATAGGCGCTCATGGTCTCGCGGGCCTCGGTGCCGATGTCCACCTTGGATTCGTCCAGGGTCGTGGCCCCGGGCGTGAGCTTCTTCATCGCCTCTACCAGCTCGGAAATCTCGAAGGGCTTGTCGAGGAAACCAGTGTTGTGCTCGGCCAGGGCCGAGTACTCCAGGTCCTCGTTCCCGAAGCCGGTAATGATCAATACCGGCAGGTCGGGGAACTCGTTCTTGATGACCTTGAGGATCTTCATGCCGTCGATATCGGGCATGAAGATGTCGGTGATCAGGTAGTCGTAGCCGATGCCTTTTTCCCGGGACTCGTGCAACTCGTGGATCGCGGAGATTCCATCCGGACAGGCTGTGCAGGAATAGCCCTCCTGGGTCAGACCAAATGTCAAATTTCTCCGGATTTCCGCCTCGTCATCAATGATGAGAACTCGCTGACTCATGGGAAGCCTCCCGGGGCTGAACGCTCGTGCACAAGGCCCATTATCAAGACTTTACGGTCTGCAACGTTACTAAAATCACCCGTGGGAATCAAATATATTCGCTAACGATGTCGGGCACCGAAAAACGCGCCCGGGCAGTCCGGGCGCGGAGTCGGTCGGGGGCTCGCCGACCCGGATGGGCTTCCCATCCCGGCGGGCGGGAAAGTATTTCTAGTCCAGGATGTTGTCGTCGTATTCCCGTTCGAAGGAATCCTTATGCTGCCCCTCCTCCTCGGCCAGGCGCAGCAGCACCTCCTTGATCCGGGGAGTCGTGCAGCGGGCGGCCAGATCCCGGTACAGTTTCTCGGCCCTGGCCTCGCTCTTCATGGCCGCCGTCAGCAGCTGCTGGTGGTCGGCGTCCGGGTCCAGATGGAAACTGCGCAGATAATCGGTGATCTTAAGGTCCGACACCTTGGCCTTCACCGGTTCCATGGGCATCCCCGCCTTGAGATCCTCCAGGATGCGCCTGTGCCCCTCTTCCTCCTCGGCCATCTCCGCGCACATCTTCTGCACTCCCGGCTGCTCCGCTATCTCCGCGAACTTCCGGTAGAATTCCGCGGCCTTGATCTCCTGCCCGATGGCGAAATCGATGACATCGTCCACGCTGTGGAAATCCACCGGGGAATCGTTTCTGCCTTCCTTGACCATGGCGTTTATCTCCTTTGGGGATCAACCCTTGTAGAACCTGGCCCCAGGATACTATGCGGGAGTTGAAACTTCAATCCGGCCAGGAGAATTTCTGCTCCAGGCACTGCACGGCCCGGTCGCGGTCCAGGGTCTCGATGACCGCCGAGATGCTGTTGATGGAGGAGCACACGGTCTGGGCCTGGACCCCGTCCATGCAGAGGGCCGCGAAGACCTGGCTGGCCAGGGCGGGACGCTCGTTGAAGTGGGGACCGTAGAGGGTCAGGATCACCACCGGAGCCCGCACCTCGACCTTGCGCGGGGAGAACTCCTGCTCGATCTCGGCCAGCAGGGCCCGGTTGGCGGCCAGCTTATCGGTGTTCACGCAGAAGGACATGTTCTTCCTGCCGTCGGGGCCGTTGCCCAGGCTGAGATAGGACAGGGCGATGCCCTTGGCGGCGAACTTGCCCAGGATCCCGCAGGATTCCTCCGGCCGCCATTCGACGCCCAGGACCTCCACGAGGCACAGGTCGTGGCGTTCGATCAACCCTCCGCAGGGAATCCTGTCGTTCATGGCTCCTCCCGAGGCGGATTGGTGTCCCCGGTGCGGGGAATGGTCACGGTGAAGGTGGAACCCCGGCCCGGTTCGCTTTCGAGGGTTACGGTCCCACCCAGCTCCTCGGTGAATTTCCTGACGATGGCCAACCCCAGGCCCGTGCCCAGGTTGCTCATGTCCTGGGCCAGGCGCGTACGGTAGAACTCGTCGAAGATCTTTTCCTGATCCTCCGGGGCGATGCCGATCCCCTGATCCGCAACCTTCAGGACATACTCACGCGGGGCCAGGTCCAGGCCTACATCGACCCGGCCGCCCGGTTCGCTGTAACGGACGGCGTTGCTCACCAGGTTGCGGACGATCTTCTCCAGCATTCCGGCATGACCCACCACGTGCGGCTGGATCGACGGCAGGCTCATGTTGATGGTCACGTTCCTGCGCGCCGCTTCGTCCAACTGCCCGTCAACGATGCGGGCGATCAGCACGTTCAGGTCGATCTCCGCCGGTTCAACCCGCTTGAGGTCCCCCCCCCGCGTGAAGTCGGCCAGATCCTTGACCATCTCTATGGCCAGGTTCAAACGGCCCACCGCCCGACCCAGCAGATCCTTCACCTGGTCGGGCAGATCATCTTCCCCCAGCTCCAGGGCGGCCTGCACCGCGCTCTGGGCCGTGGCCACCGGGCTCTTGATCTCGTGGGTCACGAAGCGGAAGAAATCCAGCTTGGCCCGGTCCGCGACCACAAGCTCCCGCTGGCGCTGGACCAGTTCGTCCTTGATGGCGCGGTTGTGCTTCATGATGGACGAGCCGATGTAGGCGGCGAAGAGCAGCACCAGCCAGAACGAACCGAGGGTCAGCAGGATGAACGGCAGCTGATGGGTCGCGGGGCTGGCGCTCAGGAGGTGGTGGTGGGCCAGCAGGCCCAGGTGTTCCCCCGCCACGTCGGCGGTCAGCAGGAAGATGGCCAGCCAGGCGATCTGGAACACCTCGCGCCCCTTGAACAGCAGGCTCGCGATGATCACATGGATCAGGTACATGAACAGCAGGGGGTTCTCGATGCCGCCGGAGAAGTTGAGCATCACCGTCAGCAGGAACAGGTCGCCGACCATCTGCAGCTTCACGTGGCGCAGTTCCACCCGCAGATCGGTCGGCGGCACCCGGAGGTTGCGCACGGTGTAGACCGCGTTGAGAACGGCCAGGACCGCGGCCGCCGCCAGCAGCCTGCCCACGGGCAGGGATCCCGGCAGGACCCCGTCGGCCACCAGGGTCGCGACGACGACGCAGACAACAGCCACCCAACGCAGCCTGTCGAACCACTCCAGCCGACGCCGCAGGGAGGCGGCCGACACGAAGTGGCTGGCATCATCCGGCGCGGGTGGACTCCGGTGGGCCACGGTCCTCGACTCCCCTGCCGGACGCCGAAGCGCCCGGTCTTGTTCAGGCCTTGGCGGGCAGATGCTTGCGCACCAGGTCGATCAGCTTGCGAGGACTGACCGGTTTCTCCAGGAACTCGTTCACGGGCAGATACTCCTGGTCCTTGCCCGGATCGAAGTCGAAGCCCGTCTGGTCGGTGACCGCCGTCAGCATCAGGATGGGGATCTCGCGGGTGGCCTCATCCCCGCGCAACTCATACGCCACCTGGAAACCCTCGTCAACGGTCCCCATCATCACGTCCAGCAGGATGAGGTCGGGTTGTTCCCGTTTGGCGGTGGCCAGGCCGCGTTCGCCTGTCTGGGCATCGATCACCCGGTAGCCCTCGTTCTCGAGGGTCATCCGGATGACCTCCACCAGGTCGATGTCGTCGTCGATGACCAGGATGGTCCTGTCAGTTTCCACTGGATACCTCCGCATTGATGGCGTCAACGACCCCGGGCACGGCGGCCGCCACCTGCGCCGACAGACCCGTGTTGATCTCTACCCGCCCGGGCTCGACGCCCACGACCACAACCCGACGGGGCAACCTGCCCAGCCGGCGGGCCAGGTCGAAGGCCTCGGCCAGGCCGAAGCCGTGCAGCGACAGGTGGTCCGACCGGATCTTCAGCCGCACCTCGTCTGGTGTGAACACGGCCACCGCACCGGGTTCGAGGCCCATGTGCGCCGCGTCGATCACCACGTTCAGGTCCTCCTGGTCGAGGTGGTCGATCAGGGCCAGGGCGTCGGTTCCCAGGTCCACCAGGTCCGCCTGCGGCCACAGTCCCCGGTCGCGGGCATGCGCCAGGACCGCGGCGCCCACGCCGTCGTCCCCGTAGAATGAATTGCCCACCGCCATGACCTTCATGGCCCCGCCTATTCTATGAAGTCCACGTCCAGCATGTGCACCGAGCAGGAGATGCACGGGTCGTAGGCCCGCACCAGCATCTCCAGGTGCGATGTGATCTCCTCCTTGGACTTGTCGATGATCTCCGGCACGAGCTTCTTCATGTCGTCATCGATGTTCTCCAGGTTCTGCCCCGTGGGGATGATGCAGTTGGCCTTCGCCAGCCTGCCCTGCCGGTCGTAGGTGTACTCGTGGTACAGGATCCCCCGCGGCACCTCGGTGGCGCCGATGCCCGTGCCGAAGCGTGTCGGTTCCTGATCCGGCTCCTCGGCCTGCAGTCCCCGCTCCAGCAGCTCATCGATGATCCGGATGCTGTCCACGGCGCAGTGGGCGGACTCCACGACCTGGGCGATGGTGTTCATGTACGGGTTGCAGCAGCCGGGCTCGAGCCCCAGGGCGTCGGCCGCCTGCAGGGCCAGATCGCACAGCCGGTCGTGGTTGTTGTTCCAGCGCGCCAGGGCGCCCACGAAGTAGCTGGAGCGGTTGTGCCGACAGTGCTTGCTCGTGCTGTGGGGCACGATGAACTCGTTGGTCATCTGCATGTACATGGCGTCGGGCACGCGTCCGGTGTCGGAGCTGCAGATGTCCCCGTCGTACAGGGCGTAGTCGTCGTCGCTGCGCAGGCTGATGAACTCGGTCTCGCGCTCGAAGACGGGAATCTCGCCCGCCAGGGTCTTGAGGGTCTCCACCGTGGCCAGCAGGTCGGGCATCATGTCCTCTTCCAGGCGGCGCTTGAGATCCTTCAGCTCGTCCGGCGCCGGGATGTGCGTGAACCCGCCCGGCACCGG
>CAYPVD010000140.1:6468-7816 GCA_964414055.1 uncultured Fibrobacteraceae bacterium | reverse complement strand
CCACCGCAGCCACGGTCGCCATCTCGATGCCCTTCTTGACGAACATGGGGTTGGCGCCGGCGGCCAGGTTCCTCAGACCCTCGTGGATCATGGACTGGGCCAGGATGGTCGCCGTGGTGGTGCCGTCGCCGGCCACGTCGTTGGTCTTGCTGGCGACTTCCTTGACCATCTGGGCGCCCATGTTCATGAAGGGCTCCTTGAGCTCGATCTCCTTGGCGATGGTCACGCCGTCGTTGGTCACCAGGGGAGCGCCGAACTTCTTGTCGAGGATCACGTTGCGGCCGCGGGGGCCGAGGGTGATCTTCACGGTATTGGCAAGGGCGTCCACGCCCTTCTTCATCATGTCGCGAGCTTCCTCGCTGAAGTGGATCATCTTGGCCATAGTCATTCTCTCCTTCGGATCAGGCGCCGTCCTTCCGGTCCGGCGCGGGATTTGCGCGTTGGTTGCTTACGACGGATCAGTCCAGGATCGCCAGGACGTCGCTCTCCCGCAGGATGAGGTAATCCTCACCGTCCACGTTGACCTCGGTGCCGGCGTACTTGCCGTAAAGCACGATGTCGCCCTTCTTCACCTCGGGGGCGACCCGCTCGCCGTTGTCGCTGATCTGACCCGGTCCCACGGCGATGATCTTGCCCTGCTGGGGCTTTTCCTTGGCGGTATCGGGGATGATGATGCCGCCCTTCATGGTTTCCTTCTCCATGGGGGCCACGACGACCCGGTCGGCCAGGGGCTTCAACTTGATAGCCATGCTAGCTCCTCCCTTGATCTTGTTCTACCAGTTAAGCGGGACTCTGTTAGCAGTCCCGGTTGACGACTGCTAATCGCTGGCCAATATACCGGGGTCCACCTTCGGCGCAAGGGATTTGCGAAATTTTTCCGGAAAAAATGAATTAGGGAAAGTCTACTGCCAATTTGACAGTATAAACTGCCAGCACCACCGCAGGACCCCCACCTCTATCCCTGCTGCAGATAAAGCCATCCTGCCCCCCGCAGGGTCCAGAACGGATCCACATGGCGCCCCTCAACCGCAAGAAAACGCCCCAGTCCGCCGGTCAGGATCACCGGCCGCGGGCCATAGGCTTTCAGCAGGGCCTCGATGGTCCCGTTGACCCCGAAAAAGGAGGTATGCCAGGCACCGGCGGCCATGGCCCCGGCCGTGTCCGTGCCCACTTCCAGGGGACAGGGGCCAAAAGGCACCGGCGCCAGACGAGCCGCGTACTCTCCCAGTTTGGCCGCGGCGAAAGCCATCCCCGGAGCGATGAGTCCCCCCTTGAAGGCGCCCCCGTCCAGCAGATCGAAGGTGGTGGCCGTGCCCGCGTCCACCACCAGGGCGTCCTGCAGGCCCCA
>CAYPVD010000140.1:0-6368 GCA_964414055.1 uncultured Fibrobacteraceae bacterium | reverse complement strand
CCGTCGTCGATGCCCACGGCCCGTCCCTGGTAGACGCGGTTGATGGACTGCACCTGCACCTGCTGCCCCAGCAGGCAGTCCAGATGGCTGAGGCTCTCGCGGTAGGGGGCCCAACCCTCCTGTTCGAAGCGGTCCAACTCGTTCTCGACCCTTGCCAGCAGGGCGCCGGTGGGCACCGCCGGGCGCACCTCACGGCCCGTCTCGGCGAACACGCTGGTGGCGGTGTCCTGCAGGACGGCCGGAAACTCGCCCGGCCGCGTGGACAGGTTCAGGCCCAGTCCGCCCACGGTGAGGGAATGGTCGGCGGTGACCTCTCGCTGCAACAGGATGCCCCCCAGCTTGCGCCCGCAGACAACGATGTCGTTGGGCCATTTCAGGCGGGCGTCCACCTGCAGGGTATCGCGCAGCATGGCGACGGTCATCAGGCCCAGCCAGACCGAGAAGCCCCGGGCCAGGGAAACACGGTGGGGCGGGATGACCACCGAAAGGTTCAGCCCGCCGCAATCGGTCCATCGGCGACCCTGGCGGCCGTGGCCCGCGGTCTGCCGCCTGGCCACCACCAGGGTGCCCGGGCCCGCGTCGCTCACCGGGACCAGTTCGGTCACCTCCCGCGCCCGCCAGCCCCAGCCGTCCCAGACGCACAGCCGGCCTCGTGCCGGGGGGCCCATGCCGCGCAGGAAGTCGTTGGTGCTGCCGACGGAATCCAGCAGGTACAGCCGCCCGCCGTCCCGCAGGAAACGCTCGCCGGGGGTGAACGACGCCAGGCCGAACCAGTCCCGGTGCACACCTGACCGTTTCCTGCCGCCGGCCTTGGTCACACCGCCCCTCCCTTGCGGGGGGCGAAATCCATGCCCAGATCCCAGGCCGGCACCGAATGGGTCAACCTGCCGATGGATACGGCGTCCACGCCGGCCCGCGCGTAGTCGCCCACGGTCTCGAGGGTCACGTTGCCGGATGTCTCCAGACGCGTGGCAGCTCCCGCAGCATCCCGACGGGCCACAGCCGTTCTGGTGTCAGCCAGGGAAAAGTTGTCCAGCAGCACCCAGTCCACCCCCAGGGGCAGCACCCGGGCGAGCTGCTCCAGGTCGTCCACCTCGATTTCCACCAGCAGCCGGGGAAACTCGCGACGCGCACGCGCCACTACGTCGGCCAGGTTCTCGCGACGAGACGCCCAGTGGTTGTCCTTGATCATGATCCTGTCGTACAGGCCCAGGCGGTGGTTGTGGCCGCCGCCGCAACGCACCGCGTACTTGGCCAGCACCCGGTAACCGGGCAGGGTCTTGCGCGTGTCCAGGACCAGGCAACCGGTGCCGGACACCTCGGCCACGTAACGTGCGGTCTGGGTGGCGATGCCCCCCAGATACTGCAGGAAGTTCAGGGCCGTCCGCTCTCCCGTCAGGATGGCTGCGGCGGGGCCCTTGATCCGGGCGACGGCCTGGCCGGCGGTGACCGCAGCGCCGTCCGTCGTCAGCAGCTCGACTCGGACCTGCGGCTCGAGTTCGGCGTACACCATGGCCAGCAGGGGCAGGCCCGCGGTCACGCCGTTACTGCGGGGAACAACCAGGGCTTCGGCCCGGGCCGACGGATCGACGGCCACCCTGGTCGAAACATCTCCCGGTCCGATGTCCTCCTCCAGACTGCGGGCGACCAGGCGTGAAAGCCAAGGGTCGGCGGGAAACTCGAGCTTCTCCTGGGTATTCATGCGTCCACCTCTCCGGTGCTGCCGATGCCCCACTGGGCCTTGAGATCCTCCAGCCGGTCCCGGATGGAGGCCGCCTTCTCGAACTCAAGCTTGTCGGCGGCGGCCAGCATCTCCTGCTCGAGCCAGCGGACCAGGTCCCGGGGCGAGAGATCGTCCCGCAGCAGGAGCTCCCAGGGCTTGTCCGGCCGCTCGTCGTCCTGCAGCCCGCGCCCACCGGCCGCGCTGGTGGCCTGGATGATCTCCTCGCGCGACTTGGTCACCGTCCGGGGCGTGATGCCGTGTTCCTTGTTCCAGGCCAGCTGGCGCTTGCGCCGCCGCTCGGTCTCGTCGATGGCCTTGCGCATGGAGCGGGTGATCTTGTCGGCATACATCACCACCTCGCCGTTGAGGTTGCGCGCGGCCCGGCCGGCGGTCTGGATCAGGCTGCGCTCGCTGCGCAGAAAACCCTCCCGGTCCGCATCCAGGATGGCCACCAGCGAGACCTCGGGCAAGTCCAGCCCCTCCCGCAGCAGGTTCACGCCCACCAGGACGTCGTTCTTTCCCAGACGCAGGTTGCGCAGGATCTCGATGCGGTCCAGGGCCGTGATGTCCGAATGCAGGTAGCACACCTTCACCCCGGCGGCGGCCAGGTAGTCGGTCAGGTCCTCGGACATCTTCTTGGTCAGGGTCGTCACCAGCACCCGCTCGCCGCGGGCGGTGACCTTCCGGATCCGCTCCAGCAGATCGTCAACCTGGAAGCGGGCCGGCAGCACCGTGATGGGCGGGTCGACCAGGCCGGTTGGCCGGATGACCTGCTCCACCACCACGCCGCCGCATTTCTCCAGCTCGTAGTCCCCCGGGGTCGCGGACACGAAGATGGTCCGGGGCACGATGGCCTCGAACTCGGCGAAGGTCAGCGGCCGGTTGTCCAGGGCGCTGGGCAGCCGGAACCCGTGCTCCACCAGGTTCAGCTTGCGCGAGCGGTCGCCCTGGTACATGGCGCCGATCTGGGGCACCGTGGCGTGTGACTCGTCGATGACCATGAGGTAGTCGTCGGGGAAGTAGTCCAGCAGGCAGGCGGGTCGCTCGCCCGGCCGGCGCCCGTCGAAATAGCGGGAGTAGTTCTCCACCCCCGGGCAGTGCCCCAGCTGCTGGATCATCTCCATGTCGTAGCGGGTGCGCGAGGCCAGGCGCTGGGCCTCCAGTGTGCGCCCGTCGCGGTCCAGCTCCCCCAGGCGCACCTCCAGGTCGCGGCCGATGGCGTCGATGATCCTGCCCACCCCGCCCTGCCCCATGACGAACTGGCTGGCCGGGTAGATCGCCGCGTCCTCGACCTTTTCCAGGGTATGGCCGGTCAGGGGTTCGATCCAGGTCAGGGCCTCGATCTCGTCCCCGAAGAACTCCACGCGCAGAATGCGGTCGTCGAAGCCCGAGCGGATCTCCACCGTGTCCCCGCGGGCGCGGAAGGTGCCGTAGTCGGCTTCCAGGTCGTTGCGCCGGTACTGGACCGCCACCAGCCGGGCCAGCAGCTCGTCCCGATCCAGCTCCTGCCCGACGCCGAGGCTGATGACCCCCGCCTTGAAGGTCTTGGGGTTGCCCACGCCGTAGATGGCCGACACGCTGGCGACCACGATGACGTCCCGCCGCGAGAGCAGGCTGCTGGTGGCCCGCAGGCGCAGCCGCTCGATCTCGTCGTTGATGCTGGTGTCCTTCTCGATGTACGTGTTGGTGGCCGGGATGAAGGCCTCGGGCTGGTAGTAGTCGTAGTAGGAGATGTAGTACTCCACGGCGTTGTCGGGGAAGAACCCCTTCAACTCGCCGTAGAGCTGGGCGGCCAGGGTCTTGTTGTGGCTGAAGACCAGGGTGGGGCATTCCAGCTGGGCGATGGTGCTGGCGATGGTGAACGTCTTGCCCGAACCGGTCACCCCCAGCAGGGTCTGGAACTGGCGGCCGGCCCGCGCCTGGGACACCAGCTCGGCGATGGCCGAGGGCTGATCGCCGGTGGGAACGAACGGTGCGACAAGGTTGAACAACGCCATGTCAACGGTCGATGGAATGTCGGTCGAGAATGATCTCCTGGCCGGCGGCCACACCCGCCAGGGAATAGGGCCGGCCCTGCAGGAAGACGGCCACCCCCGCCGGGTCCCCCAGCTTCAGGCCGAAATGGTCGGCGGCATGCCAGTAGACGATGAACTTCCCGCCGCAGCGATAGACCCGGCCCGGCACGATGCCGCTGTCGGGCAGGTCCGGGATGCCCTGTCCGCCGCCGGACCAGTCGGCCCCGAGGAACTCGCGGTGACCGTCGGTGCGAACGCTGACGTTCACCACCTGATCCGCTTCCACGGCCAGCACCAGGTCGCCCTCGGCGGCGGTTGCGAAAACCACTTCCTCCACACCGGTTCGGCAGGGAACAGCGGCGGGAGCCCGTTCCGTTTCCGTCGCCGGAACCGCCGCACCGGCAGCCAGGGAATCGGATACCGTCCCCGTCGCCGCGGGCTCGGCCACCACCGCGGTGCTGCCCTGATCCACGGAGGAGGATTCACCGCCGCAACCGCGCAGGAACAGCCCCAGCGCCACGACCACGACCAGGGCGACGGCCACGTACAGCATCCAGGGCTGCCAGCTGAAGCCCAGGCGCTGGACGACGACCTCCTCGGAATCCCAGATCTGCGCTTCACCCGCTCCTGAACCTCCTTCCTGTCCCGCCATGCCGGCGTACAGTTCCAGGATGCGCTCGGCATCGGCCCCCACGGCCTGGGCGATGGTCCGCAGGAAGCTGCGAACGTAGATGGGCCCGGAGATCTTCTGGTACTCGTCGGCTTCCACCGCCGCGACCATGGCCGGGGGAATCTTGGTCTTCTCGGCCACCTGGGCCACGGTCAGGGACCGTTGCCTGCGTGCGGCGGACAGGACCTCGCCCGGGGTCTGCAATGCGTGCTTGTCCATCATCCTGGCCATCCCTGCTCGTTATGGACCCGCTCCGTTCAATCCTTGCCGAGGGCCTCCAGGCGCCGGACCAGGGTCTCGGCCTGGGCCCGGTTCTCACGGAGCAGTTCCTCCTGCCGCCGTACGACCTCCACGGGCGCGTTGGCGGTGAATTTCTCGTTGGCGAGCTTGGCCTCGCAGCCCTTGATCCAGCCCTGGATCTTCGCCAGTTCCTTGTCCAGACGAGCCCGTTCCTTGGCCAGGTCCACCAGTCCGGCCATCAGCAGGAAGACCTCCACGGTGCCGCAGACCCCGTTGCCCGCGGGCGCCGGATCGGGTCCGCCGCAGACCACGGTCACATCTTCCAGCTTGGCCAGCAGGGCGATGTCCCCGGCCACCTCCTGCAGGGGGGAGACCCGTTCCTGCTCCGCGACCCGCAACACGACATGCCCGCGTTTGCCCGGCGGCACATTCAGCTCGCTGCGCACGTTGCGCACCACCGTAACTATATCCATGACCTGGTTGAACCGCTCCCGGTCCGTATCGAAAGGCGCCGGACCGGGATTCTCGGGCAGGGAGGACACCATCAGGAAACCGCGGGCCGGGGGCAGCCAGTTCCACAGCTCCTCGGTGATGAAGGGCATCACCGGATGCAGGAGCTTGTAGGCCACACCCAACTGCAGCACCGCCACCTGCTCCGCGGCCGCGCGTCGCTCGGGATCCCGCAGACGGGGCTTGATGGCCTCCAGGTACCAGTCGCAGAACTCGTGCCGGAAGAAGTTGAAGACGCCGTAGGCCGCGTCGTTGAGGCGGCGCTTCTCCATGGCGTCCTGGTAGTCGCCGACGGTCTGCATGAGACGGCTGAGGATCCAGCGGTCGGCCAGCTGCAGATCCCGGTCCGCCACGGCCACGGGCGGCTCGTCGCCGTACACCGACTTCCACAGGGAGGAGAACCAGGCGCCGGGGTGTTCCCGCCAGTCCTGGTCCGCCAGGGCCTCCTGCAGGTCCAGCACGCGCGGAGCCGTCGAGGGCTCGTCGCTGCGGCCGGGCAGCTCCGCCTCGTCCCACGCTCCCAGCACCAGCTTGGTGGCCTGGAAGATCTTGTTGCAGAAGTTGCGCCCCACCTCGAGGGTCGATTCGGTGAAGAAGATGTCCTGGCCCGTGGGCGTGAGCATGACCAGGCTGCAGCGCAGGGCGTCGGCCCCGTACTTGTCGATCAGGTCGATGGGGTCGGGACTGTTGCCCAGGGACTTGCTCATCTTCCGCCCCTGCTCGTCCCGCACGATACCCGTAAAAAGCACCTCGGAGAACGGCTTCTCCCCCAGGAACTCGTAGCTGGCCATGATCATCCGGGCCACCCAGAAGAAGATGATGTCCGCGGCGGTCACCAGCACGCTGGTGGGATGGAACCGCTCCAGGTCAGCCGTCCTGTCCGGCCAGCCCAGGGGCGAGAAGGTCCACAGCCAGCTGCTGAACCAGGTATCCAGCACGTCCTCATCCTGGTGCAGGGCCGAGGCCCCGCACTTGGGGCAGGCGGTGGGGGTCTCCGTGGCGGCGATCTCCTCGCCGCACTCGTCGCAGTACCAGACGGGAATCCGGTGCCCCCACCACAGTTGGCGGCTGATGCACCAGTCCCGGATGTTGTTCATCCAGTTGTCGTACACCCCCACCCAGCGGTCCGGGAAGAGGGTGACTTCGCCGTCGGCCACGGCCTTGACCGCAGGTTCGGCCAGCCGGTCCATGCGCAGGAACCACTGCCGCG
>CAYPVD010000139.1:0-7848 GCA_964414055.1 uncultured Fibrobacteraceae bacterium | reverse complement strand
CCCTTCGACATGGTCATCACCATGAGCAGGCTGGGGGACATGGACGCCACGATGCTGGCGGCGCGCATCAAGGAGGATCGGGACGACCTGCCGGTCTTCAGCCTCTCGTTCAATCCCCGGGAACTCCAGCATCTGCAGGAGCTGGACAGCGAGGGCAGCATCGACCGGTTCTTCCTGTGGAACGGCGACGTGCGCCTGCTGCTGGCCATCATCAAGTACTGCGAGGACACCCGCAACATCGCCCACGACACGCGCTACGGCGACGTGCGCTGCATCCTGCTCATCGAGGATTCGGTCCGCTTCTATTCCTCCTACCTGCCCATGCTGTACACCGAGGTCCTGGAGCAGACCCAGTCGCTGATGGACGAGGGCCTGAACATCAGCCACCGCCTGCTGCGCCTGCGGGCCAGGCCCAAGATCCTGCTGGCCTCGACCTTCGAGGAGGCCTGGGACCTCTACGGCAAGTACAAGGGTTACCTGCTGGGCGTGATCTCCGACGGCCGTTTTCCCTGGCAGGGCGAGCCGCGGGCGGACGCGGGGGCGGAGTTCATCCGGCGGGTCAAGTACGTGGATCCGCACACGCCGGCGGTGTTGCAGTCCACCAACAAGGATCTGGCCGCGGTCGCGGAGGAGATCGGGGCGGGCTTCATCCACAAGCACTCGCGCAAGCTGCTGCAGGAGCTGCGGGCGTTCATGCTGGACAATTTCGGGTTCGGGGACTTCGTGTTCCGCGACGAGGACGGCCGGGAGCTGGGACGCGCGCGCGACCTGCGCACCCTGGAGGAGCTGCTGAAGACCGTTCCCGCCTCGTCCATCAAGTACCACGCTTCGCACGACCATTTCTCCAACTGGCTGCGGGCGCGCACCGAGTTCGCCCTGGCCGACCTGCTGCGGCCGCGCAAAGTCACCGAGTTTCCCGACCTGGAGGAGCTTCGGAGCTACCTGATCCGGTCGATCAAGACCTTCAGGACCGAGAGCCGCCAGGGCATCGTGGCGGACTTCTCGCGACGGACGTTCGACATCAGCAGCCCCTTCGTGCGCATCGGCGGCGGATCCCTGGGGGGCAAGGGCCGGGGGCTGGCCTTCATGAGCTCCCTCCTGCACCGCTACGGCGTCACGCACCGGTTTCCCGGCACGGTGATCCAGGTACCGCCGACGGCGGTATTGGGCACCGATGTCTTCGACACCTTCATGGCCCAGGGCGACCTGAGGGAGTTCGCCCTCCAGGATCACGAGAACGACGAGATCACGGCCCGCTTCCTGGAGGCCAAGCTGCCGCCGTCCATCTACGGCGACCTGGAGACCTTCCTGGACCAGGTTCGTTATCCGCTGGCGGTGCGCTCCTCGAGCCTGCTCGAGGACAGCCAGTTCCAACCCTTCGCCGGCGTCTACTCCACCTACATGCTGGCCAACAGCCACCCCGACCTGCACGTGCGGCTGGACCAGCTCTGCGACGCCGTCAAGCTGGTCTACGCCTCCGCCTACAGCAAGGCGGCCAAGAGCTACATCGAGGCCACGAGCAACCGCATCGAGGAAGAGAAGATGGCCATCATCATCCAGCAGATGGTCGGCCGCCGGTACGAGCACTACGACTATCCGCATTTCTCGGGCGTGGCCCATTCGTCCAACTTCTATCCCAGCCAGGGGCTGGATCCGAGCGACGGTGTGGTGGCGGTGGCCCTAGGGCTGGGCCGGACCATCGTCGAGGGCGGCAAGGTTCTGCGCTTCAGCCCCGCCAAGCCGACGGTCCTGCCCCAGTTCGGCACCACCAGCGACTGGTTCAAGAACAGCCAGCGCCGGTTCTTCGCCGTGGATGTGGGCAACCCCGAGGCCTATCCCCGGGCCAACGAGGATTTCAACCTGGCCTCTCTGGAACTGGAAGACGCCCTGCGCCACGGTACACTGGAACCGCTGGGGTCGATCTACTCCGCCGAGAACGACGCCATCTACGACGGGATCCACCGCCGGGGCACGCCCCTGGTCTCGTTCGCCCATATCCTCAAGGGGGATCTGTTCCCGCTGGCGGAGATCCTCAAGCTGCTGCTGGAACTGGGACGGCGGACCATGAGCGCGGAGGTGGAGATCGAGTTCGCCGTCGTGCTGAGCGATTCCCCGGAGCGTTCCCATCAGTTCGGCTTCCTGCAGATCAGGCCCCTGGCCGCGGGCTACGACGCGCCCGACATCCCCGAGGAACTGCTGTGGAGCGAGGACGCGCTGGCCGCCTCGGACATCGCCCTGGGCAACGGCCGGCATGACGGCATCCGGGATATCGTCTACATTCCCAGGGACCGCTTCGACCGGGGCAAGACCGTGGAGATGGCCGAGGAGATCGGGGCCTTCAACCGCCTCATGGTGGAATCGGCCACGCGATACCTGTTGCTGGGTGCCGGCCGCTGGGGCTCGTCCGACCGCTGGCTGGGGATCCCCGTCAGGTGGGACCAGATCTCCGGCGCCGGCGTCATCATCGAGACCGACCTGGAGGATTTCAAGGTCACGCCCAGCCAGGGCAGCCACTTCTTCCAGAACCTGACCAGCTTCCAGGTCGGGTACCTGACTGTCAACACCACCGAGGGCAACAGCAGCCTGGACTGGGACTGGCTGGACGCCCAGCCGGGAAAAGATTGCGGAAAGTACATCCGGCATATTCATTTGCAGGCGGAATTGGGAGTTCTGATCGACGGCCGCACCCGCAGGGGGGTGGTCCTCAAACCCGGTACCCTGGGCGGAGACGAATAGACGCCCGTCCAAACCCGGCGGCACGACCGCCCGGAGCAGAGCATGACATCGCACGCCTCCTTCAATCCCTTCGAGATGGCCCGGAGCCAGTTCGACAAGATCGCCGACATGCTGGATTTGGACCAGGCCACAAGGGACATCCTGCGCTCTCCCCAGCGCGAATTCCACTTCACCATCCCGGTGCGCATGGACGACGGTCAGGTCCGCGTGTTCAGGGGCTTCCGGGTGCAGCACAACGACGCCCGCGGACCGGCCAAGGGCGGCATCAGGTTCCACCCGCAGGAAACCATCGACACCGTGCGCGCCCTGTCCATGTGGATGACCTGGAAGTGCGCCGTGGCCGACATCCCCCTGGGCGGCGGCAAGGGCGGGGTGATCTGCGATCCCCACAACCTGAGCGCCCGGGAGCAGGAGGCCATCTGCCGCGGCTGGGTGCGTCAGCTGGCGCGGAACATCGGGCCGGTGGCCGACGTTCCCGCACCTGACGTGATGACCAACCCCCAGCACATGCTGTGGATGCTGGACGAGTACGAGGCCATCAGCGGCGGGCACTACCCCGGCATGATCACCGGCAAGCCAGTGGGCATGGGCGGCAGCCTGGGGCGCACCGAGGCCACGGGTTACGGCGTGGTTTTCTGCCTGCGCGAGGCGCTCAGGGAACTGGACGTCGATCCGGCGGGCACCACCTGCAGCGTGCAGGGCTTCGGCAACGTGGCGCAGTTCGCCATCGAGCTGTACCAGCAGCTGGGCGGCAAGGTGGTTTGCGTCTCGAGCTGGGACCAGGGCGAGCAGACGACCTACGCCTTCGCCCGCGACGACGGCATCGATCTGGCCGAGCTCAAGGGTATGACCGACCGCTTCGGCGGCATCGACAAGACCAAGGCCGCGACCGCGGGTTACCAGGTGCTGCCGGGCGACCAGTGGCTGGACCGCGAAGTGGACATCCTGATCCCCGCCGCCCTGGAGAACCAGATCACCGCCGAGAACGTGGAGCGGATCTCCGGCCGGGTGAAGGTCATAGCCGAGGGCGCCAACGGCCCGACGACCCCCGAAGCGGACAAGGTCATCGCCGAGCGGGGCATCTTCATGATCCCCGATTTCCTGGCCAACGCCGGCGGGGTGACCTGCAGCTACTTCGAGCAGGTCCAGTGCAACATGAACTATTTCTGGGACAAGGAGGACGTGCTGTCGCGCCTGGACCAGAAGATGACCGCGGCCTACCAATCCATCAGCCGGCTGGCGGCCAAGCGCAAGCTGTACATGCGCGACGCGGCGTACGTGGTGGCCATCGACCGGGTGGCGGCGGCCTGCCGCGACCGGGGCTGGGTCTAGGTCGTGGGGGGCCGTCGGGACACGCCGCGGCCCGCCGGACGGGAAGGTGCGCCCGGACCGGGGAACTGGCGGGATCTGCTCGCCGAGATGAAGTCCGGGCGCCCCCACCAGTACCAGCGCATCTCCCGGCGCATGCTCAACCACCTGTGCTCCATCGGTCTGAAGGAGGCCCAGCAGATGCTGGCCGAGATCGACCAGGGGCCGCCGTACGACCAGGCCGAGCGCACCAACGTGCCGGAGGCCCGCGTCTCCATCGCCGATTCCCCCCTGATGTCCGGGGCGCCCTTCGTCCTGGCCGAGAAGTACCTCGGCGAGGACGAGATCGATCTGCGCCTGGGACGGTGGCTCCACGAGGACAAGGCGGCCTACTTCTGCACGGTGGTGGGGGATTCGCGTTCCACCATGCCGGAGATCGCCGATGCCATCAGGCACTACGACGACTTCCTGCGCGGGCGCAGCGGCCTGCCGCTTTCGACCCTCAAGAGCCTGCGCGTCTCGCTCATCCAGCGCTTCCTGACCGAGCAGATCGACTTCATCAACGTGGCCAAGGAAGTGGTGCGCATCACCGACTTCATCGACCTGGTCGACCGCGTGATCATGACCGCAGGTTGCCACGGCAAGCTGGGGGGCAAGTCGGCGGGGTTGCTGGTGGCTCGCTGGATCCTCGAGAAGGACGGGGCGAGCATTGAGGGCGTGGGCCGCGTGAAGTTCCCGCGTACCTGGTACATCATCTCCGATGCGGTCATGGACTTCGTCAAGCTGAACTACCTGGACGACGTGATGGACCAGAAGTTCAAGGACATCACCCAGGTCCGACGCGAGTACCCCAACATCATCCAGCTGTTCAAGAACAGCACCTTTCACCCGGAAGTCGTCGAGGGGCTGTCCCGCGCCCTGGACTACTTCGGCGAGGTGCCCCTGATCATCCGCAGCTCGAGCCTGTTGGAGGATCGTTTCGGGACCTCGTTCTCCGGCAAGTACAAGAGCCTCTTCCTGGCCAACCAGGGGTCCAAGGAACAGCGCCTGGAGGCCTTGCTGGATGCGGTGGCCGAGGTGTGGGCCTCGGTGCTGGGCCCCGATCCCATCGAGTACAGGCGCGAGCGGGGCCTGCAGGAATTCGTGGAGGAGATGGGCATCCTGATCCAGGAGGTGGTCGGCACCCGCGTAGGGCCCTACTGGATGCCCGCGTTCGCGGGGGTGGCCTTCAGCAACAACGAGTTCCGCTGGTCGCCGCGGATCCAGCGCGAGGACGGGCTCGTGCGTCTGGTGCCGGGGCTGGGCACCCGCGCGGTGGACCGGGTGGGCGACGACTTTCCCGTGCTGGCGGTGCCGGGCCAGCCGGACCTGCGGGCCAACGCCACCGTGGAGGAGGCCGTGCGTTACAGCCCCGTGCGGGCCGACGTGATCAACCTGGAGACCAACACCTTCGAGACCGTCACCCTCGAGGAGATCCTGGCCCATGCCGAGGGCGATTACCCGCTGGTGGACAAGATCTTCTCCGTGCTGTCGGGCGGACGCCTGCGTCCGGTCACGCCCCTGATGCTGGACCACGAGCATGACGATCTGATCGCCGACATGGCCGGGCTGACCGGCCGGACGGGCATCGTGGACGGCATCGGGATCATGCTCAAGACCCTGCAGGAGTACCTGGGCACGCCGGTGGACATCGAGTTCGCCCACGACGGCAAGGATTTCTTCCTGCTGCAGTGTCGGCCGCAGGCCCAGTCGCCCGAGTCCCGCCCCGCGGAGATCCCCCGTCACATCCCACCTGCTGATGTGGTGTTCACGGCCAACCGTTACGTGTCCAACGGCTGGGTGCCGAACATCACGCACATCGTGCTGGTCGACCCGCAGAAGTACGGGGAACTGGTCACGGCGCAGGATATGCGCCGGGTGGGCCGGGCCGTGGGCCGGCTCAACAACCTGCTGCCCAAGCGGCGGTTCATCCTCATGGGGCCCGGCCGCTGGGGCAGTCGCGGCGACATCAAGCTGGGCGTGCCGGTGACCTACGCGGACATCAACAACACCGCCGTGCTCATCGAGATCGCCCTGCGGCGCGGGGACTACGTACCCGATCTTTCCTTCGGGACCCATTTCTTCCAGGACCTGGTGGAGGCGTCCATCCGTTACCTGCCGCTGTATCCGGACCGGGAGGATGTGGTCTTCAACCGGGAATTCCTGCTGGAGACTCCCAGCCGCACGGCCGAACTGGTGCCGGAGTTCGCCGACCTGGGCGACTGCGTGCGGGTAATCGATGTGCCCCGGGAAGCGGGGGGACGCATCCTGCGCCTGCTGATGAATGCGGACGCGGACCGGGCGGTGGCCATGCTGGCCGAGCCGGGCGAAGAGGCCGACCTGTCCCGGCTGGAAAGGTTCAGCAGTCCCTGCCCGGACGCGGGCGACGTGGGGCGGCACTGGCGCTGGCGGCAGCGCATGGCCGAGACCCTGGCCCGCAGCCTCGACGGGAAGGCCCTGGGCGTCGAGGCGGTCTACCTGTACGGCTCGGCCCACAACGGGACCGCCCGCCCCGAGAGCGATATCGACCTGCTGATCCACTTCACCGGTGACGAGGCCCAGCGGGTGCGCCTGGAGGCCTGGCTGGAGGGCTGGAGCGAGGCCCTGGCCGAGACGAACCACGCCCGCACGGGCATCAGGGTGCAGCCCATGCTGGATTTCACCCTGGTGTCGGACGAGGATCTGGCCGTGGGCCGGGGCGCCGCGGCCAGGGTGACGGCCATGACCGGCGCAGCCCGCAGGTTGCCGCTGGCCGGTGAGACCGAGGAATGATCATGACTGATCATCCCGGACCGGTTTCCTGACGGGGGAAACGCGGCCCGGGACCGATGCGGAGGGGTCGCGGGTCAGGACAGCTGCATCATCCGGCGCAGGCGCCGCTTGCGGCGGTGGATCTGGCGCCGGTAGGCCTTCAGTTCCTTGGGGTCGCGGGCTTCGAGGGCGGCCTGGCGCTTGACCTTCAGTTCGCGGATCTCGGCCTTGATGGCCCGCTTGCCGAGCCCGGCCGCCACGTGCTTGTGGGGCTTCTCGATGCCCAGCTTGTCGGCGAGGGCGTCGACGAGTTCTTCCTTCTTCATGCCGACCACGCCCACGACCTCGGGGCAGTGCTCTTTCATCATCTCACGCAGATCGGTGACGCGGGTTTTCTGGAGTTCGTGAAAATCCATGCCGTGCTCCTTCCTGAATCATCATCGGACGGCCGGCCCGCCGCCCTCGATCATCTTCAGGGAATTATTATCGGGGACGGGCGAAGGAATTTCAAGCTCCACAGGAGGCTCCCGTCATGCCCTGCGGTGGAGGAAGCGTCAGGCGGTGACGGTTCGCCTGCCGGTGACGGGAAAATCACAGGTAATCGCTGGGAAGGATATAACATGTTGGCAAATAAACTATTGCATCATCGTGAGCCCGGGTTCCTGTTAATAGACCAACAAAGCCCCCTCTTATGGTTGAATTTTCTTGCGCCCCCGGGCGGGGGTTCCCATTTATTGGGCAAACATGCATCGACCAACGTCGATTGCTGGGGTTGAGGCCAAGCAAACTCAAGGAGTATCGAAATGGCTCAGAACGTTGCTGCCTTCATGGAAAACGTGATCGCCAAGAACCCGGCCCAGCCGGAGTTCCACCAGGCGGTGCAGGAAGTCGTCGAAACCATCTGGCCGGTGCTGGACAAGCGCCCCGAGTACCGGACGAACAAGATCCTCGAGCGCATCGTCGAGCCCGAACGCGTCTTGATGTTCCGTGTGCCCTGGCTGGACGACAAGGGCG
>CAYPVD010000138.1:0-7872 GCA_964414055.1 uncultured Fibrobacteraceae bacterium | reverse complement strand
CGGGGTTGTGGTGGGGCACGACCCACACCTTTGCGGCGGCGCGCAGGCCGTCCAGCAATTCGGTAGGCGGCACGAGGTCATCCAGCGCCAGGCGGCGCAGCCGGTCCTGTTCGCTCTCGAATTCCCCCTTCTCGGCCAGCTCATCCAGCAGCCCGTCGATCTCCATGCCCTTTTCCACCGTATCGTCGTACATGAAGCGCAGCTCCGGCGCGTGCCGCATGCCCAGGGTGCGCCCCAGGCGACTCTGCAGGAAACCGCGGGCTTTCTTCAGGCCGGCGAAGCTGGTCTTGCGCTCCTCGGCATCCCCCAGCACGGACCAGTACACCTCGGCCACCGAGTGGTCGCGGTTGAGCTTGACCTGGTTGAGGGTCACGAACCCCACCCGCGGGTCCTTGACCGCGATCTGCAGCAGGTCGCTCAGCACCTTGAGGATGGAGTGGTTAAGCTTGTTCGTGCGGTACGGATCCATGTCTGTCCTTCAGCATTCCTGAAAAAGAAACCGCTTCATCGAAGCGGAACATCGATCGTGATCCTGCCTGCAGGATAATCCCGAATCCGCGCCGGGTAAATACCCGGCCGGACTCGTGGCCTGCCGGCCTGCGGGTGACGGGGCAACAGGGCTATCCTGGGGGCCGTGCCCCTGCGGATTACCCGGTTGCCCCGTCCCCCACAGTTCGGCAGACTACAGCTCCGTCCGTTCGATCTCCTCGATCTCGTAGGCCTCCAGGGTGTCGCCCACCTGGATGTCGTAGAAGTTCTCCAGGCCGATGCCGCACTCGTAGCCGGCGGCCACTTCCTTGACGTCGTCCTTGAAGCGCTTGAGCGAGTTGACCTTGCCCTCGAACACCACGACCTCGTCGCGGACCAGGCGCGCCATGGAATTGCGCTTGATCACGCCGTCCAGCACCATGGAACCGGCGACCTGGCCTGTCTTGGGAATTGTGAACACTTGGCGCACTTCGGCGCGACCCGTGGACACCTCGCGCTGGATGCTGCCCAGCAGGCCGGCCATGGCCTTCTTGAGGGTATCGACGGCCTCGTAGATGATGTCGAAGACCTCGATGGTCACGTGGTGCGTCTTGGCCAGCTCACGGATGGACGAGCCGGGCCTCATGTGGAAGCCGATGATCATGGCGCCGGTGTTGGCCGCCAGCAGGACGTCCGACTCGCTGACCGCGCCCACGGCCTTGTATACGATGTTGACCTGCACCTCTTCGGTATTCAGCTCCATGAGCTGGTCGGCCAGGGCCTCCACCGAACCGGCCACGTCGCCCTTGATGATGATGGGCAGTTCCTTCAGGTCGCCGGTCGTCATCATCTCGGCCAGGTTCTCCAGGTCGATGACCTGCTTGGGACCGGTCAGCTGCTGCTGACGCTGCAGGCTGCGCCGCTTGGCCGCCAGCTCGCGGGCCTCGCGCTCGCTCTCCAGAACGTAGAAACGGTCGCCGGCCTGGGGCACGTCGTGGGCCCCCAGGACCTCGCAGGGCTCGCCGGGCTTGACCTCCTCCATGGCCTGCCCGCGCTCATCCAGGATGGCGCGCACCTTGCCGTCGGTCATGCCCACCAGGAAGGTATCCCCGACCTTCAGGGTGCCCTGGTCGATCAGCACGGTGAAGACCACTCCCCGACCGGGTTCCTTCTTGGCCTCGATGACCGTGCCGCGCGCCGGCCCCTTGGGACTGGCCTTGAGCTCCAGCACCTCGGCCTGCAGGTGGATCATCTCCAGCAACTGGTCGATGCCGATGCCCTGCTTGGCCGAGATCTCGGCACACAGGTCCTGTCCGCCGAACTGCTCGACGGTGATCCCGTGCTGCAGCAGCTCCTGCTTGACGCGGTCGGGTTTGGCATCGGGCACGTCGATCTTGTTGATGGCCACGATCAGGGGTACGCCGGCGGCCTTGGCGTGGCTGATGGCCTCCACCGTCTGGGGCATGACCCCGTCGTTGGCCGCCACGATGAGGATCACGATGTCCGTGACCTGGGCGCCGCGGGCGCGCATGGCCGTGAAGGCCGCGTGGCCCGGGGTGTCCAGGAAAGTGATGGGTCCGCCCTTGGTCTGGACGGTGTAGGCGCCTATATGCTGGGTGATGCCCCCGGCCTCGCCGGAGATCACGTTGGTCTTGCGGATGTTGTCCAGCAGCGAGGTCTTGCCGTGGTCGACATGACCCATGACCGTGACCACGGGCGGGCGGGCGGCCAAATCCTCCTCCTTGACCTCGACCTGCTCGAGGACCTCCTCGCCGTACTCGCTGAGGAACTCCACCTCGCGCTCGAACTCGGCGGCCAGCATCTCGATGTGGTCCTTCTCCAGCCGCTGGTTCATGGTGGCCATGATACCCAGCCCGAACAGCTTGCCGATGAGTTCCTGGCTGCGGACCTGCAGCTTCTCGGCCAGCTCCTGCACCGTGATGAACTCGGTGAGCTTGAGCACGGAGGTATCGACGGGCACCTCTTCCTCGGCCTGGCCGCCGCCCTTCTTGCGGCGCTTCTTGCCCCGGCCCCCGTCCAACTCGGCCATGGTCTGCTTGAGCTGGCGATCAACCTCGGCCTGGTCGACCTTCTTCTTCTTCTTGCGGGTCTTGGTCTTGCGCGAGGGCTGCTCCCTGGCTGCGGCCTCGTCCTGGCGGCGCCGAATGGCCGCCTTGATGGAATCACGCACGGACTCGCTGCTGACCGGGGCGTCCGGCTTGGGCCGTCTGACCTTGGGCGCGGGCCGGATGATGTCCCCGACCTTGAATCCGTCCTGTTTCTTGGTGCCCACGTTGGCCAGCGGGTCGACCGGCTGGACAGGTTCGGGCCTGGCCGGTTCAGCGGCGGGCGCAGCCGTGGCGGCGGCGTCTGCGGCATCCTCGGGCAGCTCCTTCGTCTCGACCTTGTCCCCGGCCGCGGTCTCCTCGACGACGGCGGTCTCACCGGCATCCTCGGGTGCCGTGACGGAAGCGGCGGCTTCGACGGCGGCCTCCTGCGTCTCTGTCTCCTGGACCTCCGTCTCCGGGGCCTCGGTCACCGGGGCCTCGTCCTGCTGGGGCTGATCCGCCTCGGCCTTCGCCTTCTCCACATCCGCCTTCTTGACGATTCTTGTGCGCGCGTGCTCCTTGCGCTTGGCCTCCAGCTCGGCCTCCTGCCGTTCCTTCTCCTCGCGCAGCCGGGCCTCCTCCTCCGCCTTGGCCTTCTCCTCGGCCTCCTTGGCCTTGAGGGCGGCCTGGGCGACCTTGGTCAGGGTGCCGGCCTTCTTGATGACCACCACCTTGGGCTTGGCGGGGGCTTTCTTCTTCTTCTTGGCCGTCTTCTTCTTGGTCGACTTCTTCTTGGTCTCGGGCTCCTCGGCGGGCTGGGGACGTTCCAGCGGCTTGAGGGCGGCCACGTGCTTGAGCTGATCCGGATTCAGGCCGTGCGCCTTGGCGTAGTTCTCCCGCGCCAGCTCCCGCTTCCGCTGGAAGACGGCATGCACACGGTCCACGTCCTCGTCCTCGACGACGCTCATGTGGCTCTTGACCTGGACCTTCATCTTCGTCAGAAGGTTCATGATCTGCTTGCTGTCGACACCGTAATGCCGACCCAGTTCGTAGACCCGCAACTTCCTCGCCAAAACCAGCTACCTCCAGCCCTGCCGCAGCAGGTGTGCGCGACCGATGGCCGCCTTGCAATTCCCTCTTACAAACCCAGCTTTTCCAGGCCCTTGATGAAACCCGCGTCCCGCAGGCCCGTGATGGCCACTTTCTCCCGTCCCATGGCCGAACCCAGGCGTTCGCTGGTCAAGGGCAGGGTCACGACCTTCTTCACCTGCCAGTTCTCCAGGCGGCGGCGCTGGGACGCCCCCATATCCAGGGTGACCATCACCACGGCATCGGAATGCCGCAGGGCCAAGCGTTCCACTGCGCTGAAGCCCACCTCCAGCCTGCCCGACCGCCTGGCCAGGCCCAGCAGACGCAGCGCCGCGACGGCGGTCTCTTCCCGGTCGTCGTTCCCGCCGGCAGGTGCGATGTCCCGGTCGCCGCTCAACTATCGGACTCCGCATCATCGCCGGCGCTCGCCTCGTCGGCGGCGGGAGAGTCATCCTCCCCGGCCACTTCATCCGCCTGGCCGGCCTCTTCGGACGCTTCGGCCTCCTCGGCAGGAGCATCCTCGGCGGAAAGCCCCTTGAAGAGGTCGTCCCCCGCCGGCAGCTCCACCGTATCGGCGGTCAGGGCCGCCTCCTCGGCAGGGCCGGCTTCCCCTGCCGCATCCTCCAGGGCCTGCTCGTCGAACAGCGGACGGGCCTGCTCGGCCTCCTTGGCCAACTCCTCGGTCACGGCGTTCTCGATCATCTTGTGCAGCTCGGCCATGGTCACCTCGGCCGTCGCCCTCAGGGTCTCCGCCGTTTCCGAGTCCAACCCCTCGATGGCCGAGAGACGGTCCGGCGACGCGGAGGCCAGATCCTCGATGGTGGTGATGCCCACCGCCTCCAGCAGCACCAGCAGCTGGTCCGAGACACCCTCCATCTCGCCCAGCTTCATGGACATCTCCTCGCTCACCCGCTGGCGAATGTTGTACTCGCGCGTGCTGACCAGGTCGATCTTCCATTCGGTGAGCTTGGCGGCCAGGCGGACGTTCTTGCCCTCCTTGCCGATGGCCTTGCTCAACTGGTCCTCGTTGACCACCACTGTGGCTTCCTTGCGCTCGCGGTCCAGGGTGATGCTGTTGACGATGGCCGGACTCAGGGCGCGGCCGATGAGCAGGCTGGGTTCGGCGCTCCAGGGTACGATATCGACGCGCTCGCCCGCCAGTTCCCTGGTCACGGCCTGCATCCGGCTACCCTTCATGCCCACGCACGAGCCCACCGGGTCCACCCGGTCGTCGTTGCTGACCACGGCGATCTTCGAGCGGGTGCCCGGCTCCCGGGCCACGGCCTTGATCTCGACGATCCCCTCCTGGATCTCGGGGACCTCCTGCTCGAACAGGGCCTTCAGGAATCCGGGATGGCTGCGCGAGAGGATCACCTGGGGCCCCTTGGCGCTGTCGAGCACCTCGGTGATGAAGGCGCGCACGGTCTTGCCCTGGTGGAGCTTCTCGCCGCGGATCTGTTCGCGGTAGGGCATCAGGGCCTCGGTGCGGCCGAGATTGACCAGGACGTTGCCCCGGTCCACCTGCTGCACTGTGCCCACGATGATCTGGTTGACCCGGTCCTTGAACTCCTCGTAGATCTGCGCGCGTTCGGCCTCGCGCACCTTCTGCACCAGGATCTGCTTGGCCACCAGGATGGCGTTGCGCCCGAACTCGTCCAGGGGCAGTTCCCAGCGCACCTCGTCGCCGATCTCGACCTCGTCGCCGAACTCGATGCGGGCCTCTTCCAGATCGATATCGGTATCGGGATCGTCGATCTCCTCGACCACGATCTTGACCTGTTCGACCACCATCTCGCCCGTGTCGGGATCCACCCGGGCATCGATGTTCGCCTCCGTCCCCAGCTTCTTGCGGGCGGCCGACTGCAGCCCTGCCTCCAGGGACTCGATGATGATCGCCTTGTCGATGTTCTTTTCCCTGGTGATCTGGCTCAGGGCGTTCAGGACATTGTGATCCATGTCAGGTACTCCTGCTCTCCTCGTTCAGCATCCTCGGCCAAGGGTCCGGCTCAGGAACCGGATCCCGGGGACTGGTCGTCCCTTTTTTTCTTGCGCGGCCGGGACTTCCGACCGGGTTTCTTCTTCTGCTGTCGCGCCTGGCGCTGCTCTTCCTTGCGGCGCCGGCGATCGGCGTTGATCAGGGCCCGGGGATCGAAATCCGCATCCAGGTTGCCCTCCAGGACCCCCTCCAGGGAGACCGTAACCGGCGAGGCGCCTTCCTCATCCGGGGTGACCTCCAACTCCGTTTCCCCCGCCCCGGTCAGGATCCCCTTCAGCCGTCCGGGATGCCCGACCCCGGCGATTTTCAGGTCCACGCGCTGCCCCACCACCGCCCGATAATGGTCGGCGGTCCGCAGGGGGCGCCGGATACCAGGGGAAGACACCTCGATGACGTACTTGCCGGCGATGAGATCGGCCTCGTCCATGAGGATCCCCACCGTCCGCGAGGCTCGCGCCACCTCATCCAGGGTGATCCCTCCGGCGAGGGTATCGAGGTAGATCCGGATCTGCAAGCGCCCGCCGCCCTGGAACACCCGGACATCCAGCAGGGCCAGGCCGTCCGCCTGCAGGTCCGCTTCGAGCAGGGCTATGATCCTGCCCGCGAGTTCCCTGGGGGATTCGTACCTGTCCTGCCTATCCACCGGCGCTGAAACCTTCCGCGAAACAAAAAGAAGTGGGCTTGAGCCCACTCCAAACCGTCCACCCGAAACCGGGGGGATTAGGAGATGGACGCAATATACCTTCTTTCAGGCGGTTGTGCAAGCTGAAAAAGACTCCTGAAACCGGTTGTCTCAGCCGGCCTGGAACGGGGCCAGACGGGCGTAGGCTTCCTGCAGGGCAAGGCGCACAGGCCCGGATTCCGGAGCGTCCAGACCAGGGTCCTTCGCCAGCAGAGCCTGGGCATCCTCTCGGCAGACCTGGACCAACTCGTTGTCACGCAGCGGATTCGCCAGGCGGAAGCCGGGCATGCCATGCTGGCGCACCCCCCAGGCGTCACCCGGGCCACGCAGGCGCAGGTCCTGCTCAGCCAAGGCGAAGCCGTCGGAGTGGCCGGCGAAGAACCTGATGCGCTCGTAGCTCTCCTGGCCGACGAAACGGTCGCACAGCAACCAGCAGCACGAGGCGTCGCTACCGCGTCCGATGCGGCCCCTCAGCTGATGCAACTGGGCCAATCCGAACCGCTCGGGATGATGGATGACCATGACCGTGGCGTTGGGCACGTCCACCCCCACCTCGATGACCGTGGTGGCCACCAGGACCTGGATCTTCCCGGCGTGAAAATCAGCCATCACCGCGTCCTTCTCCCGGCCTTTCAGCCGGCCGTGCAGCAGGCCGACATTCAAGCCGGGAAAGACCTCCGCCGCCAGGCGCTCCCGCTCCGCCACGGCCGCCTTGAGGTCCGACCCCTCGGTCTCCTCGATCACGGGGTAGATCACATAGACCTGGTGCCCGGCCGCCACTTCATCGCGGCAGGCCTGCCACATCCGCGCCTCGTCCTTGGCGGCGGCGATATGCGTGACGATGGGTCGACGTCCGGCCGGCAACTCGTCGATGACCGACAGATCCAGGTCCCCGTACAGGGTCAGGGCCAGACTGCGGGGAATGGGTGTGGCGCTCATGACCAGCACGTGGGGCAAGGGGCCGCCGCCGGCGGCCGCCGTGCGACCCCGTTGCCGCACCCCGAAACGATGCTGCTCGTCCACGATGGACAGCCCCAGCCGGGGCAGATGGACATCCTCCTGGATGACCGCGTGGGTGCCCACCAGCAGGTCGATCTCCCCGGCGGCCACACCCTTCAATATCGCACGCCTGCGGGCGGCGGGCGTGGAGCCGGTGAGGGTCTCAACGGTCACTTCCAGAGGTTCGGCCAGCTGTTGCAGGATGCGGCCGTGCTGGTGGGCCAGGACCTCCGTCGGCGCCAGCAGCAACCCCTGGTAGCCCTGCTCGATGACGAACAGGGCGGCGATGAAGGCCACCAGGGTCTTGCCCGAACCCACATCCCCCTGCAACAGGCGGTGCATCGCCCGGCCCGAGCGCATGTCCGCGAGGATCTGCGCCAACACCCGGCGCTGGGCCCCGGTCAGGGTGAAGGGAAGACCTTCCACCAGGCGCCTGGTCAGGGGGCCCGGCTTTTCCAGGGCGATGCCCGCCTCGCGCTGCCTGACCAGCTTGCGCAGCCCCATGAGAACCTGGACCAGGAACAGCTCCTCGTACACCAGGCGCCGCCGGGCCGCCTCTCGCTCGGCAGGCGAATCGGGAAAGTGGATCT
>CAYPVD010000137.1:0-7901 GCA_964414055.1 uncultured Fibrobacteraceae bacterium | reverse complement strand
CCCGCCAGGGCCTGCACGAGTTCCAGGATGCTCCGGCCCACCCCGGTGGGCTCGGGACCCACCAGCAGGGCGTCCAGGACGATATGGGTCCGCGCAGACTTCATGATCGGTCCGCCTCCCAGTCCTTCTCCCGGATCACCCCAGGCTCCCGCCCGTAGGCGATGAGCAAGCCCAGGGCCACCCAGATGTGGGGCAGGTTGTACTGGGAGAACGTCAGCATCTGCAACCAGACCCCCGTGAAGGCCGCGGCGACCGCGGCGGCGTGAACCCGGTCCCGGTCGGAACGGCGGCAGGTCGCGACGGCCCGCGCCAGGAAGGCCCGCCCGGCGCGAACCAGGAACATGACCAGTCCCGCCAACCCCAGCAGCCCTGTCTCGCACATCACCTCGAGATAGAAGTTGTTGACCACGGGCCAGGAGAACTGGCTCTGAAGGCCCAGCGGTTCCACGAGCGCCGGAAAGTGCCAGCCGAACTGCCCCCAGCCGATCCCCACCACGGGGCTGAGCAGAAAAGCTCTCCAGGCCGCCTGCATGCTGTAGAACCGGGTCAGGTTGGACCAGTCCCGCACCGAGAAACTCTGCCACAGGCGACGCCACAGCAGGCCGGGATCGCCGACCAGAATCAGGACCAGCACCACCGAAAGGGCCACGCCCGTCATGGCTCCTGCCCAGCCCCGGAAGTTCCTGAAACCGGCCTCATCCGACTTCGGCCCACAGGCCACCCACAGGATCACGAAAGCGCTCAGACCTCCCGCTCCCGCCAGCCAGGCCCCGCGCGACCAGGTCAGCACCAGCAAGACCGCCAGGAGGCTGCCCGAGGCCACGGTCCACCAACGCCTCCACCGGGTCAAAACCACCAGGGGAATGGCCAGCAACAGGAAATTCCCCAGGTACAGGGGCTCGCAGACCGTCCCCCGCAGCCGGGCCACCGGCAGCATGAGGTTGTCGATGTACAGCTCGCGGGAGCCCGACAGGATGGAGGGATTCGAGGTGAAGATCCTGTCCAGCCCGCCAAACCAGGCCAGATGCCCCGCATAACCGGCAAGCTGCAGGATCCCGTAGCCCGCCTGCAACAAGGCCCCCGCGACGATCAGGCGGGCCGTCCAGACCCACCTTCTCGGATCCCGGGTCCACCAGGCGACCCAGACCGTGAAGACCAGCATGACGGCCAGCTGCACCACCTGCTTGAGAAACCGGGCCAAAGCCTCCTGCCAGGGCACGGGGGCCGGCGCAAGCGTCAGGCCCAGCACCGAGACCACGACCGCCACCACCCAGATCATCCCGGCCCCCGTCACGGCACCCGGTCGGCAACCGGCGGTCCGGGGCCGGCCTCGGACAAGCCACCGGACGGCCGCGACCGCCACCGCCAGGGCCATGAACAGCCAGGAAGGCTGCAGCCCTCCGCCCCAGTCCCGGCCCGTGGCCAGTCTGAGCACACCCAGTCCGGCCCAGGGCAGGGTCACCAGGGACGCCGCGTAGAAATAGCCGGCCAGGCGATCCAGGAAGTTCATCGGCGGGATTTTCGGGACTGAAGGCGGGCCCTGCGCATCAGCACCACGATGAGGATCACGATCCCCGCCAGGAAGAGGAACCCGGCCCGGGGATCGGCCGGCCCGCGCCGGACGGCGGGCTCATCCTCCGGCGACCTGCGGTAACGGAGCTGGGACCCCCTAATCTCCAGTTCACCACCTGCGATGTACAGGGAGATCACGCCGTCGGTCAGCAACAAGGGTTGGTCCACCGTAAACGCGCCGTCGCGGAAATCCAGTTCCCCGGCTCCGCTTCTCCCCTGCAGTCGGCGGGAGGTGCGTATTCCCAGATCCTCGGCGCCGAAGGGCTCCAGGGTCAGGGAATCGGGAATGACCAGCAGTCCGTTGTCCCAGACCAGGGATTTCTGCCCCCGTACCGGCCCGTCGGTCCAGCGGTACTGGGCATTGCTGTCGCGTGCCGCCGAGATGATCAGGTAACCCGGACGACCCAGGGTGCGGCCGGGATCATCGGCCGCAGAGACATCCGCCACAGGGCCACCCTGGAGTCCGCAGATAATCAGCATGAGGAACAATCGGCCCACAATAATCTCCCAACCGGACGACGGCTCCGGCCCGGGCAGGTAACCAGGGACTTGGCTCACTGAGGAATCAGGCCGGCATCAGCGCCTTCTGGAGCAGGGGGACGAGCACTTCATCCCCGTCGAAGCCCTGAAGACCACCGCCCCCATTCAAGGACACGACCAGGCAGGAGGCTCCCACGATCCCGGCCACCGTACGGTATAGCCCCTGCTGCAGCCTGACAAGGGAAGCTTGCACGACCGATTCCCGACCGGAGACGCTCATGAGGATGACAGTGATGCGCCGGGCCCCGACGACCGCGCCGATCCTGCCCAGATGGGCCGCCGCCACGCGGGACTCCCCATCTTCGGCAGGCAAGACCCACACCAAATCGGGCCAGCGTTCCAGTCCCAGGGTCCCAGCCTCGGAAGACAGGGCCGCAGCCTCGCGCCAGGCCAGGTTCCTGTCCACAGGAAAACCCAGGTGCCCCAGCACGAGACCGGCTTCGGATTCGCTCCCGGAGGGATCTCTCCCGCTTGCCATGTAATACGTCAGGGAACGGTGCACACCAGGTGTTTCCCTGATCCAGAGACCCCGCTTCACCGAGTTCGGCAGGAACATCCCGCCGGGGCCGGTTTCGCTCCAGAGACCGGCCAAGGCGGCACCAACGCGCGCCGACAGGGAATCATTCCGCCAGGCGGCCAGCAGCACACGTGCACACGGTGCCGGGTCATCACAACGGCCGCCCAGGAAATGGTGGGCGACAGCACCTATATGATGACGTTCACCGTCGCTGCCGCCCCGGGGATTCAGGCCACGACCACCACGCTGTTGGCCCCGCCGAACTCGTTGGGAATCGCCTCCGAGTTGTTGGGATCGGGCAACCAGCTGCCATCCACGATGAAACGATACTGGTGCTGGCCGCTGCCGAGCTCGAGCCGGCATTCCCATACCCCGTCAGGCCGTCGGGACATGGGCAGGCCGTTGGCCGACCAGGCGCAGAAATCCCCGGTAACGGCGACACTCTTGGCCGCGGGAAAATCCGCCTCGAACAGCACGCCCTCGGCGACAACCCGCGGTCCGTGCAGCAGCGAATGCCAGCGATCCAGGGCCGTCACCTCCAGGTCCACTTCCTGGCTCGTCAGCTCCCGCGCAAGAGCGCGAAAATCCACGGCCCCACGGGATTCCGGATCGAAGCTGATTACGGGTACCCCCTGGCCCGCCGCTTCCTTGAAACGAACCGTGTGGTGGATGATGCTGTCTAGCAGTTCCCGACCGCATTCCTCGTCCAGCTCCGCCATGATCTTGCGAACGAACAGGGGACGCGTGTCGAAATCCGACATCAGGACGTGGGGAATCAGGTCGTGGCCGCTTTGTTCCCGCAGCACCGCCAGAGTCTCGCGCATCTTGCGCAGCGCCTGCAGGCTGTAATAGCTGGGGTCCACGGGGATGATCACTTCTCCGCTGGCCAGCAGGGCGTTGAACGTCAACAACCCGACGCTGGGCGGACAGTCTATCAGGACGTAGTCATAAGGCATGGCGCTGCGACGCAGGCTGTTGCGCAGCCTACGGTCCTTTTCCGGATCGCGGGCAAGCTGCTGTTCCACGGCGCTCAGCTCGATGCCCGCAGGCACCAGATGCAGGTTGCCGTCGACCTCAAGGAACGCATCCTCCACCAGGATGTCCGAGGTCAGGTACAGATCGTAGGTGCTGAGGGTGAAATCACGTTCCCTGATTCCGAACGCCAGGGTGGCGTGGCCTTGGGGATCGTTGTCGATGAGCAGGACCTTGTTGTCCCGCTGGGACAGGGCGGCTGCAAGGTTGGTCGCGCAGGTTGTCTTGCCGCAACCTCCTTTTTGGTTCACCAGGGCGATGGCTCTCATGTCGAATCCTTTCGATCATAGCATCCTAGCCCAACCGGTATCTCCTGGACCGGAAAATCTATTTCGAAAGGTCGGCCGCACGCAGGCGGACGGCTCTTGATGTGGGTATTCTAGGTCCGCGGAACAAGCTGTCAATCATAATTTTAATGAAAACTTTACGTCCACCACAGCGCCACGAGCAGGCCACACAAAATACCCCCCAGGACTTCCCCCCAGGTATGGCCCATCAGTTCGCGCAACCGTCCCCCCTGCAGGGCTTCCCAGCCGTGCACACCTCCGTCGAGCAGTTCATTGAGCAGCTGCGCCTGCTTGCCCATTTCCTGTCGCAGACCCGTGGCCTCGAAGATCACGAAGAGGCTGAAGATCACCACCAGACTGAACAGGGTCGAATCCAGCCCCTCGCTGCGGGCAACCAGATAACTCAAGGTCGTGACCGTGGCGGCGTGGCTCGAGGGCATGCCGCCGTTGGTGAAGAACAGACCCGGCCGCCATTGCCGGTGGAAGAGGAGCTCCACCAGCACCTTGGCCGCCTGAGCCAACAGGCCGCTGCCCAAAGCCATCAAACCGGGATTATGCCACATGCGTCCTCCAGCCAAGAGACCCCGGCAGGCGGTTCAGTAGGCCCCCAGGTAGCGGTCCAGCTCCCACGGACCCACCTGGGCACTGTACTCGCGCCAGACCTCACGCTTGGCCGAGATGAAATGGGTGAAGATGTGCTCGCCCAGGGCCGACCGCAAAACCTCGTCCTTTTCCAGTTCGGCCACCGCTTCCCACAGGTCGCGCGGCAGTTGGGTGATGCCCATGTCGTCCTTTTCCCGGTCGCTCATGCCGAACACGTTGCGGTTGACCGGGGCACCCGGATCGAGATGTTTTTCCATGCCGTCGAGGCCCGACGCCAGCATGACCGTGAACGCCAGGTACGGATTGCAGGCAGGATCAGGCACCCTGACCTCGCAGCGGGTTCCCGCGCGACGGCGCGCAGGCACCCGGATCAAGGGGCTGCGGTTGTGATCCGACCAGGCCACGTTGGTTGGCGCCTCGTACCCGGGAACCAGCCTTTTGTACGAGTTGACCAGCGGGTTGGTGATGGCCACGAAGGCCCGCGCATGGTGCAGCAGGCCGCCGATGTAATCGAGCATGACCCGGCTGAGCTGGTTCTCGGCCTCGGGGTCGAAGAAGACGTTCCGCATCTCCCCGCCCTCGGCGCGGAACAGGGACTGGTGGGTGTGCATGCCCGACCCGTTGACCCCCGCCAGGGGCTTGGGCATGAAGGTCGCATGCAGACCGTAATCCTGGGCGACCTTCTTGACCACCATCCTGAAGGTCGTGACCCTGTCGGCCGTCTCCAGGGCCTCGGCATACTTGAAATCGATCTCGTGCTGCCCCGGCGCCACCTCGTGGTGCGCCGCCTCGATCTCGAAGCCCATGGCCTCAAGGGCATCGACAACGTCCCGACGGGCGTCCTCCCCCAGGTCGACGGGCGAGAGGTCGAAATAGCCGCCCGTATCGTGGGTCAAGGTGGTGGCGTTGCCCCTCTCGTCGGTGCGGAAGAGGAAGAACTCCAGTTCGGGACCGCACACGGGCATCAGATCCAGACTCTTGAAACGCTCCAGCAGCCGCTTGAGGGTCAGCCGCGGACATCCTTCGAAGGGCGTCCGGTCGGCGTTGAAGATGTCGCAAATCAGGCGCGCCACCTTCTGCCCCCCGTCGGCAAAGGGGAACACGGCGTAGGTATTCAGGTCCGGCACCAGAAGCATGTCCGATTCCTCGATGCGCGTGAAACCCTCGATGGACGAGCCGTCGAACATGATCTCGCCGCGCAGGGCCTTGTCGAACTGGCTGGCGGGCACCTCGACGTTCTTGTTGTGGCCCAGAATATCGGTGAAGATCAGGCGCAGGAAGCGTACCCCCTGTTCCTGCATCCGTTTCAGAAGCGCCTCCTGCTCCTGGGGCGGAGCGATCACGCCGTCGGGAAAAGGTCGTTTGAAATCCTGGGACATGAATGTTTTCCTCCCTGATCACGGCACGACTGATGGGGCCCGGGATGATGTCGATTCCAGGCAAGGTATCAGAAAAACAGCCGCGGGCAAACCGCCTGCTTGAGAATCACGGCGACTTTTGCCATCTTATAACACTGTTTCCAAGACCGGGCCATGCCGATCCCCTTCAGCGGTCGGCGGCCCCAGCTGCCATCCCATGTTCCTGCAAGGGGAAGTTCACGATGTTCAAGTTTTTGCGTTCCCAGGCCAAGGTCTTCTACTGGGTGATCGCCGGCTCCTTCGTCCTGTTCCTGGGCCTGGGCGGCCTGACCAGCAGGGGCTGCCACGCCCCCGGCACCCAGAAGTATGAACCGGGCGTCATCGGCAAGGTCAACGGCACCAAGATCCTGGCCGCCGACTACGACAACGCCGTCCGCCAGCAGGTGGCCTACCTGCGCCGCCAGAACCCCGACCGCGACCTGACCGCCGACCAGTACGCCATGGCCAAGCAGCGGGCCTGGGACGCACTCGTCCAGAACGCCCTTGTCGAGCAGGCCATCCGCAAGCACAAGATCAAGGTGTCGGACCAGGAAGTCCTGGACGTGCTCGAGCACAACCCTCCCCAGGAGCTGCTGGCCAACTTCCGCGACAAGGACGGCAATGTGAACATGGAGCAGTACTATGCCGCCTTGCAGAACCCCGAGAACGACTGGTCCCAGACCGAGGAATACATCCGGCGCAACGTCATCCCGCGCCAGAAGCTCAACGACCTGATCACCGCCGATGTGACCGTCAGCGAGGACGAGGTGCGGCAGGAATATCTCCGCCAGACCGGCAGGGCCGTGGCCGAGTTCATGGGTGTGGCCTTCCAGGACCTGGAGGTCCCCGCACCCACCGAGGACGAGATGACGACCTACTACAACGAACACCTGGATGATTTCCAGGGCCCGGAAAAGATAACCTGCAGCTTCGTGCGCTTTCCCAAGAAAGCAAGCGAAGCGGACTACGAGGACGTGCGCAGTTACATCCTGGAGATCCGCGAGGAGATCAACTCGGGCAAGAAGACCTTCGCCGAGGCAGCCGCCGAGTACAGCGAGGATTCCACCGCCGACAACGGCGGCGACCTGGGCACCTTCGACCGCAAGCGCATGGTCGCGCCCTTCACCGAGGCGGCCTTCAGCCTCCCGGTGGGGGTCATCAGCGATCCGGTCAAGACCCGCTTCGGATATCACCTGATCGAGGTGCTGGACCAGGAGAAGGACCCCGCCACCGGCGAGGTGCTGCGTGTCCACGCCCGCCACATCCTGCTGAAGGTCACGCCCGGACCCGCCACCCTGGATGAGATCCATCAGATGGCCCGCGATTTCGCCGACTCGGTCACCGCGGCCGACTTCGTCACCCGCGCCCAGGCCGATTCCCTGGATGTCGTCACCACCGAGCCCTTCGCCGCCGGCCGCGACATCCCCGGTCTGCCCCTGTCCCTGGAGGGCAGCTACTGGGTCTTCGGTTCCAGGACCGGGGACATCAGTCCCATCTTCGAGAACAAGAACTTCTACTACGTGATCCTTTCCGGCGAGAAGATCCCCGCCGGTCCCGAACCGCTGGACAAGGTGCGCGGCAGGATCATGGCCGAGCTGAAGACGGCCAAGCAGGCGGATCTGGCCCGCGAGAAGCTCAACCCGGCCGTGGGCGAAGTCCAGATGGGATCGTCCATGGCCGAGGTGGCGGCGAAGTACGACCTGCTCCACGCGGTCACCGACACCTTCACCGTCAACGCCAACATCCCCCAGGTCGGCTACGGCACGGACTTCAACAAGCAGGTCATCAACGGCCAGGTCGGCCAGCTGATCCCGGAGATCCAGACCCAGCGCGGCCTGTTCGCCGCGGTTCCCCTGTGTATCCAGCCCTTCGACGAAGACGATTACCAGCAGCGGAGGGACGGCATCATGTCCTTCCCGCGCAACCAGGCCCAGTGCAAGGTCGCCCAGCAGT
>CAYPVD010000136.1:0-7965 GCA_964414055.1 uncultured Fibrobacteraceae bacterium | reverse complement strand
ACGGATTGATGTCCCACCCCGAAGCCTACCCCCTCCACCTCATCGACCTCGACCAGGATCTGCCCGGCCAGCGGTGGTTCATCAGTTGCTGGGCGCGCACCGACCCTGCCGCCGGGCCGACCTTCATCGTCGATCCGGGGCCGCCGTCCACCGCGGGCAGGCTCATGGCCGCGCTGGAGGAACTGGGCCTCGAAAACCTGGACTTCATCCTGCTGACCCACATCCACCTGGACCACGGGGGATGCACGGCCCGTATGCTCGAGCGTTGGCCCACCTCACTCGTGGTCTGCCATCCGCGGGGCCGGGCGCACCTGGCCGACCCGGAGCGGCTGTGGCGGGGCTCGCTGGAGGTGCTGGGCCGCAAGGTCGAGGTGTACGGCGAGCCGCAGCCGGTGCCCACGGAGGCGCTGGTGGAATACACGGAGGCCGAGGCTGCGGGATTTACGGTCATCGAGACGCCGGGGCACGCCCCGCATCATATCTGCTTCCTGGCCGACGGTGACCTGTTTCTGGGCGAGGCCGCGGGCACCTTCAGCGCCCTGGGCCGGGGTCCGGACACCGCGGAGCATTACCTGCGCCCGGCCACCCCGCCACGCTTCGATCTGGAGACCGCCCGGGCCTCCCTGGATCGCCTGTTGGCCCTGGATCCCGCGCCTGTCACCCTGCGCTTCGCCCACCACGGTGCCTATGCCGGGGACGTCACGGGCCTGTTGCGGGCCGCGCGCGACCAGCTCGCCCTGTGGGCGGGTGTCTGCCGGGAGGTCGCCGACCGGCGGGGCGGGGTCCCCACGGACCCCGGCGCTCCGGAATCGGCGGCCCTGCTGGAGGACATTGCCGACGAGTTGCGCCGCCGGGACCCGCTGTACGCCCGCGGGCGTGAGCTTCCCGAGGACATCCGCCTCCGCGAGACCGACTTCACCCGCCAGAGCCTGCGCGGCATGCTGGAATACCTGCGGGATCGCGGCTGAAACCGTCCTGCTCCGGCCGGGATAGACTTATCCCCGCGCGGGCAGTATATTTCGCGGACCATGACATCACTGATCGCCAGCATCGGCCGTGGGATCATCTACGGACTCAAGAGCACCGGCATGGGCACCATGCTGATGTTGCATACGCTGTACAACCTGCGGTACATCTGGCGCATGCGCGGGGAGGTCCTCGAGCAGATGCGCGTGGTGGCTGTGGGCTCACTGCCCCTGGTCATCGTCACCTCGGTGTTCGTGGGCGCGGTCACGGCCGTGCAGGCGGTCTACCAGATGCAGGCCTATGTGCCCATGAAGTTCCTGGGCTCGGTGATCTCCAAGAGCGTGTTCATCGAGCTGGGGCCGGTGCTCATGGCTCTGGTGGTCGGCAGCCGCCTGTGCGCCAACTACGCCGCCGAGTTGGGCACCATGAAGGTGACCGAGCAGCTCGACGCCATGAACATCATGGCCATCGATCCGGTCCGCTACCTGGCCATGCCCCGGTTCGTCGCCGCGGTGCTGATGATCCCGGTGATCACCATCTTCTGCGACGCCGTCGCCATCTTCGGCGGCTACGTGGCCTCGGTGGTGACCATGGACGTGACCAGCAGCACCTTCATCGAGGGTCTGCGCATGTTCTACAAGGCCAGCGACCTGTTGGGCGGCCTGGCCAAGGCGTTCATCTTCGGCGGGGTAATCGCCATGAGCGGGATCTTCTTCGGGTTCAACACCGAGGGCGGGGCCGAGGGCGTGGGCCAGTCGGTCATGAAATCGGTGGTTGGCAGCTGCCTGAGCATCCTGGTGGCCGACTACCTGCTGGCCATCATCCTCTTCCAGATCATCTTCAGGGGCAGCTAGGGGGCCATGGAAACGCCGCACCGCACCACGATACCCCTTCCACCCCCGCCGAACCTGCGGCTGGAGGATCCGGCGTCCCAGCGGGGCATCGCCCTGCATGGCGTAAGCAAGCGGTTCGGGTCCAAGGTGGTGCTGGACGAGTGCGATCTGCTGGTCCACAAGGGTGAGACCCTGGTGATCATCGGGCGCAGCGGCGAGGGCAAATCGGTGCTCCTGAAGAACCTGGTGCGCCTGCTGGAGCCGGATGCCGGCCAGATCTGGGTCGAGGGGCAGGAAGTGACCGGCCTGGAGCACCATGAGCTGATGGAGCTGCGCAAGAAATTCGGCTTCCTGTTCCAGGGGGCGGCCCTGTTCGATTCCATGACCATCTGCCAGAACGTCGGGCTGATGCTCAAGGAACACATGGACTGGAGCGACGAGAGGATCCTGCACCGCGCGTACGAATGCCTGGCCATGGTCGGCCTGGATGACGCCAACGACAAGCTGCCCAGCGAGCTGAGCGGGGGCATGAAGAAAAGGGCCGGGCTGGCGCGGGCCATCGTCATGGAACCGGAGTACATCCTGTACGATGAGCCGACCACGGGCCTGGATCCCATCACCAGCGATGCGATCAACGACCTGATCCTCAAGCTGCAGCGCGAGTTGGGGGTCACCAGCATCGTGGTCACCCACGACATGCCCAGCGCGTTCAAGGTCGGCAACCGCATCGCCATGCTCAGCGGCGGCCGGATCGTATTCGTGGGTTCGGTCGAGGACATCAAGCGGACGGATCATCCACTGGTACGCCAGTTCATCGAGGGAAGGGCCGACGGTCCTCTGGGAGTCTTTTAGCGGGCCGCCCGACGGCGGCCGGGATCGAAAGCAGGGACATGAACGGATCCAAGCGCAGAATTTCCGAGTTGCAGGTGGGTATCCTGACCATCCTGGCCGTGATCGTTTTGATCGTGGGCATGATGTGGTTCAAGGACGTCGACCTATCGCGCGGCAGCGCGTCCTACCTGGTGAACTTTCCCCAGGTCGAGGGCATGCAGGTGGGCGACCGCGTGCAGGTGCGGGGCATCCGCATGGGGGAGGTGCGCGCCTTCACCATGCTGCCGGACGCGGTCCAGGTGGAACTGATCCTGGACGATAGCGCCCAGTTGCGCGAGGACGCGGTCATCACCCTGGGCGAGAAGGGCATCGTGGGCGAGGTGGTGGTGAACATCGAGCCGGGCACCAAGGGCAAGATCGTGCCCCAGGGTTACCTCTTCAAGGGGCGCACGGCCGGCACCATCGCGGCCATGACCGACGCGGCCGGGGACGCCCTGGCGGAGATGCGCGTACTGACGGCCAAGGTCACCGAACTGGTTGATGAGGTCCGCGACCAGGGCAAGGTGGTCGAGACCCTGGCCCAGGCCCACGAGACCCTGGGCGAAGTGGATCAGATGCTCAACGAGAACCACCCCAAGATCGTGCGGATCCTGGACAATCTGGTGCAGACCACGGACTACCTGAAGGCCCTGCTGGCCTCCGGGGCCATCGACACGACCCTGAGTCGTACGACTGCGGCCATGGCCTCGGCCGACACCCTGCTGGCTTCGCTGGACGAATCCGCGGTTCACCTCAACAACATCCTGGCCGGGCTGGAAAACGGCGAGGGGACCGTGGGCGGCCTGCTGAATGACGAGGGCCTGTACGCCCGCACCGATTCCACCTTGACGGCGGTCCAGCGCCTGCTGGATGAGATGCGCCGGAACCCCAAGAAGTACTTCAAGCTGAACGTGATAGATTTCTGACGAGATCCAACCTGTGAGGAGGAAGGACATGAACATGGACCCGAAGAAGGAAGCCATGATCAAGGTGATCAAGGACGCGGTGATGGTGGAGGTCAAGGGGCAGCAGCTGTACAGCCACGCCGCCCAGGAGGCCACCGACCCGGCGGCCAAGGCCATGTTCGAGATGCTGGCCAAGGACGAGGACGACCATGTGCGCATCCTCATGACCCAGTACAAGAGCCTGATGGCCGACGGCAAGCTGGACCTGGAAGACGTGCACCCGGCCGAGGTGGACCACGGTTCCCAGGATGTGGTCACCGACGAGTTCAAGAAGTCCATCAAGGGCGGCAAGTTCGAGATGGCCATCATCGGCATCGGCTGCGACCTGGAGAACAAGGCCATCGCCTACTACAAGAAGCATGCGGCCGAGGCCGAGGATCCCGAGCTCAAGCAGCTGTTCACTTGGCTGGTGGAGTGGGAGGACGGCCACCTGGAGCAGCTGATGGAGCTGGAGAGCATGTACCAGGACGCCTACTGGGCCGACCAGGGTTTCTCGCCGATGTAGGGGGTCGGCCCGCATGATGATGCGGGCCGCATCCGATTGCTGTCGGAGGCTGCGGTTCGACCGTGCGGTACGGGCCGCAGTTTCCGTTTTCCTTGACCCGGCGTTCGGAATGTTATAACATATGTAAAACTACAAGATCGTTCGAAAGGCAAGCCCATGGTCAAGCTCACCATCCGCAAGGTCGGCAATTCGTTGGGAGTGACATTGCCCGCCGAGGCGGCCAAGGCCCTGAGGGTCAAGGAAGGCGACGTCCTCTACCTCACCGAATCACCGGACGGATACCGGCTTGTGGCGCACGATCCGGATTTCGAAAAGTCCATGCGGGCCGCGGAAGGTTTCATGAGCCGGTATCGCAACGCGCTGCGGGAACTGGCCAAGTGACGCAGCCGTTTTGGCTCTCCAAGGTTTTCATTCTGGCGATTCATAGCCGCCTGCTGGCCGAGCACGGGGGTGATTCAGGTCTTCGAGACGAGGACCTGCTCGATTCGGCTCTGTCCGCACCGGCCAATCACCATGTTTACGACAACGCCGATGTATTCACCCTGGCCGCGGCGTATGCTCATGCCTTGACGACCAACCATCCCTTTGTCGACGGCAATAAGCGGACGGCGTTGGTCGCCTCCGGTGTCTTCCTGGAACTCAATGGATATCGCCTGACCGCCACCGAGCCGGATGCCGTGCTGGCGGTACTGGCGCTTTCCCGCGGAGAAATGACCGTGGAGGAATTTGCGCAGTGGTTGAAAATATCTTCCGTTGGCGTGTCTTCGCTTGAAAATTCGGATTGACACTCCGAATTTTCAAGGATAAACTACAGATATGATTCCGAGACCAACATATCAAAATCTGATGGAAACCGCCCTGGGCCGATCCCCGGTGGTGGCTCTGCTGGGGCCCCGTCAGTGCGGTAAGACCACCTTGGCCCAGGTATTGGCAGAGGGGAGGGAAAGCCATTATTTCGATCTGGAGTCTCCGCGGGACCGGCAGCGGTTGCAGAATCCGGAACTGCAACTGGAATCCCTGTCGGATCTGGTGGTCCTGGACGAGATCCAGCAGGTTCCCGAACTGTTTGCGGTCCTGAAAGTGCTGGTCGATCGTCGGCCGGATCCCGGTCGGTTCCTGATCCTGGGCAGTGCGTCTCCCGACTTGATTAAACACACCTCCGAAAGCCTTGCCGGAAGGGTGGAATTCGTGGAACTCGCCGGGTTCGATCTGAGCGAAACCGGACTTGAGGCGTGTGATGACCTGTGGTTGCGGGGGGGCTTTCCCCGGTCCTTTCTGGCACCAACGAACGCCGATAGTTTGGCCTGGCGCGAGGGATTCATCCGGACCTTCCTGGAGCGAGACCTGGCCCAGCTTGGCATCGGCATCGCTCCGATTGCCATGAGGCGCTTCTGGACCATGCTGGCTCACAGTCACGGCCAGATCTGGAACAGTTCGGAGTTGGGACGCTCCATGGGGTTGAGCGACAAGACCGTTCGCGGTTATCTGGATGTACTGACTGGAGCCTTCATGGTGCGCCAACTCCAGCCTTGGTTCGAGAATCTCAAGAAACGCCAGGTGAAAGCCCCGAAAATCTACCTGCGTGATACCGGGTTGATGCACAGCCTGCTGGGAATAGAGGACAAGGATCAGCTGTTGAGCCACCCTCGTCTAGGGGCCTCCTGGGAGGGGTTCGCTCTGGAGCAAACATTGAATCATGTCCGGCCGTCGGCAGCCTTTTTCTGGGCCACCCACGGCGGTGCTGAACTCGACCTGATGTTCATGGCCGGCGGCAGGCGCTACGGGGTGGAATTCAAGTACCAGGAAGCCCCCCGGGTAACGCGTTCCATGCGTTCGGCTCTGGAGTCATTGCACCTGGATCACCTGTGGGTGGTCTTTCCCGGTCGTGAAGTCATCAAGGCCGATGAACGGATTACGATGGTTCCTTTGATTCGTCTGGAGGAGATAGACCTACACACATCCTGACCAGATCCGGGCTGGTAATAGCCCCCGCAGTTGTCAAATCCCCCCTCATCGCGCATATTCCAGCCTCTGATCCGGGCTGGTTTTTTCCCACACGAGGTTTCGAGATGGCCTACGACCCTTCACGCATCGAGCCGCGCTGGCAGCGGTACTGGGACGAGCACAAGACCTTCGCCGCCCGTGACGGCGGCGACAAGCCCAAGTACTACGTCCTGGACATGTTCCCCTATCCGTCGGGCAACGGCCTGCATGTGGGGCATCCCGAGGGCTACACCGCCACCGACATCATGGCACGCTACAAGCGCCTGACCGGCCACAATGTGCTGCACCCCATGGGGTGGGACAGCTTCGGGCTGCCGGCGGAGAACCACGCCATCAAGACGGGCACCCACCCGCGCGAGACGACGGTCCGGAACATCGCCAACTTCAAGCGCCAGCTCAAGATGCTGGGGTTCAGCTTCGACTGGGACCGCGAGATCGCCACCAGCGAACCCGATTACTACCGCTGGACCCAGTGGATCTTCACCCTGCTGTACAAGCAGGGTCTGGCCTACGAGGGCGAGATGGCCGTCAACTGGTGCCCGGCCCTGGGCACGGTGCTGGCCAACGAGGAAGTGAAGGACGGGTTGAGCGAGGTGGGGGGCCACCCGGTGGTCCGCAAGCCCATGAAGCAGTGGATGCTGCGCATCACCGCCTATGCCGAGCGCCTGCTGGAGGACCTGGACGAGTTGGACTGGCCCGAGTACATCAAGGATCTGCAGCGCAACTGGATCGGGCGCAGCGAGGGCGCCGAAGTGGATTTCCCGGTGCAGGGCAGCGAGCGCAGGCTGCGCATCTTCACCACCCGGCCCGACACCATGTTCGGGGCCACGTACATGGTGCTGAGCCCCGAGCACCCCTGGGTCGAGGAGCTGACCACGGACGAGCAGCGCAACGCGGTGGAAGCGTACAAGGCCGAGGCCGCCGCCAAGAGCGATCGCGACCGTCAGATCAGCAAGGAGAAGACGGGGGTGTTCACCGGCAGTTACGCCGTGAACCCGGCCAACGACCAGGCCATCCCCATCTGGATCGCCGACTACGTGATGATGGGTTACGGCACCGGGGCCATCATGGCCGTGCCCGGCCAGGACGAGCGCGACTGGGAGTTCGCCGAGAAGTTCGATCTGCCCATCATCCGCACGGTGCAGCCGCCGGAGGACTTCCAGGGCCGGGCCTACACCGGCGACGGGCCCGCCGTCAACAGCGGCTTCCTGGACGGTCTGCCCGTGGACCAGGCCAAGGAGAAGATGATCGCCTGGCTGGAGGAAAAGGGTCTGGGCGAGCGCAAGGTCAACTACAAGCTGCGCGACTGGCTGTTCAGCCGCCAGCGCTACTGGGGCGAGCCGTTCCCCCTGCTGAAGTTCGACGACGGCAGCGTGCGCATCATGGAGCCGGACGAGCTGCCCCTGACCCTGCCCGAGGTGGACAAGTACGAACCCGCCGGCACCGGCGAGGGCCCCCTGGCCACGGTCACCGACTGGGTCGAAGTCACCGATCCGGTCACGGGCAGGAAGGCTCGGCGCGAGACCAACACCATGCCCCAGTGGGCCGGCAGCTGCTGGTACTACCTGCGCTTCATCGATCCGCGCAACAGCGAGCGCGCCTGGGATCCGGAGAAGGAGAAGTACTGGATGCCCGTGGACCTGTACCTGGGCGGCACCGAGCACGCGGTGCTGCACCTGCTGTACGCGCGGTTCTGGCACAAGGTGCTGTTCGACCTGGGCCTGGTCTCGACCAAGGAGCCGTTCAAGAAGCTGCGCAACCAGGGCATGATCCTGGGCGAGAACGGCGAGAAGATGAGCAAGAGCCGGGGCAACGTGGTCAA
>CAYPVD010000135.1:0-8119 GCA_964414055.1 uncultured Fibrobacteraceae bacterium | reverse complement strand
CTGGCCGGATGGGATGTACTTCTGGGGCCGTTCGAGCTCTTCCTCGTCATCGTAGCTGTGGTCGTCGGACAGTCCCCGGAAACCCTCGTCCCAGCTGTCGCCCCAGTCCCGGTCCTCGTCCTGGGGATCGGAATTCTCGGCGCGCGTCTTCTCCTCCAGCCTGGTGATCTCCCGGTCCAGCTTGACTTCGTCCTCCAGCTCCTCCTCCGGCTCGATCTCCTCCAGCAGGGGATTGCCCTGCAGCTCGTGGCGCAGGATCTGCTCCAGTTCCAGGGTGGGGACCTGCAGGAGCTTGAGGGCCTGCTGCAGACGCTGGGTCATGACCAGCTGCTGCCGCAGCTGCATGCTTTGTCGCAAGCCTAGATTGGGACCCATGAACTATCCTCCGGCGACCCGGGTTCCGGCATGGGGAACCGGGTCGGTGCATCGACATCAAAGGTGGAACTTGTCTCCAAGATACAGCATCCGGGCCTTTTCCGAACCTACGATCTCCTCGGCGTTGCCCGCCAACTCGATCCTGCCCTCGAACAGGATATACGAGCGGTCGGTAATGCTCAACGTTTCCCGCACGTTGTGGTCGGTGATGAGGACACCCAGGCCCCGCTCCCTGAGCTGCACCACGACCGACTGCAGGTCGGCCACGGCGATGGGGTCGATGCCGGCGAAGGGTTCGTCCAGGAGCATGAACTTGGGATTGGTCACCAGCGCCCGGGCGATCTCCACCCGGCGCCGCTCGCCCCCGGAAAGCTGGTAGCCCCTGCTCTTGCGCAGATGGCCGACGCCCATGAGCTCCAGCAGCTCCTCCAGCTTCTCGGTGCGCTGGGAAGCCGACAGCTTCAGGCTCTCGAGGATGGCCATGACGTTCTCTTCCACGGTCAGCTTGCGGAAGATGGAAGATTCCTGGGGCAGGTAACCGATTCCCAGCCGGGCCCGCTTGTACATGGGTAGGCGGGATACGTCGCGCCCATCGAGATAGACCGAGCCCCCGTCGGGGGTGATGAAGCCGACGATCATGTAGAAGGAGGTGGTCTTGCCGGCGCCGTTGGGTCCCAGAAGCCCCACCACCTCCCCCTGCTGCAACTCGAGATCCACGCCGTCGACCACGGCGCGACCGCGGTAGACCTTGCGCAGGCCTTCGACCTTCAGCAGCGAACCGCCGGGGTTCTCCATCATCGGCCTCCATCGGGCGGGTTGTCCTGGTCCTCGATCTCGCTGTTGAAGCTGCGCTTGATCTCAAAGTACTCGAGATCGGGCGAGGCTTCCATGCCGATCCCCGTGGCCTGCCCATCGCTCCAGGTGTAGCGGTCGAACACGTCGTTGGTGATCAGCTGGGTCTTGTTGTCGAAGAAGAGTTCCTCGGTCTCCAGGCGTCTGCCGTCGTCCGTCACCACCACCACGTCGCCCCAGGCATGGATATCGTGGTTGTCGGGATCGGCGCGGCCGCTGTCGGCGGTCAGGGTGGAGAAGACCTCTCCGTCGCGATAGAAATCCATGGTCAGATCGATGAGCAGCACCGTGCTCTGGCCGGCGAACTGCTGCATCTGGCTACTGCGGAGGATCCACTTGCGCTGTCCGTCCTCGGTCTCGACCATCTTCTGGTCCGTGAAGACCTGCTCGAGCCGGGGAGCCGTCCCGGCGGGCGTCGCGGGTTCCTCGTCGCCGCTACTGCAACCTGAAACCAGGACAAGTCCCAGCAGTCCCAGCAGCGCCCACGACGGACGGGGATGTCTTGCGATCTGAAGCATCATTTCCTTTCCTCGGACCCCGACAGCCAGCGGTCATGAAACCATACCCACTGCCGGGGGTTCCGCCGTATCAGTCTCTCCAGCGCGCCCTGGCAGTCCTGCAGCAGCGCCCGCACCCGTTCATCGAGGTCATCGTCTGCATCGGCCCTGTCGGCGCTCGGGTTGAGCACGGGCAGGCGATGGATCACGTGACGGCCCGTAACACGGTCCCAGGCCATGGCCACCGGCAGGATGGGAATGCCCAGGCGTACCGCCAGGCGCACCAGGCCGCCCGGGGTCGGGGCCGGACGCCCGAAGAACGTCACCACCGGATCCACATCGGAAAGCTTCTGGTCCAGCAGCACGGCGACCGCGCCGCCTCGCTTCAGGTGCGCCACCAGGGGTCGGGGACCCGCCCGGCGTTCCACCGGCAGCATGCCCGCGGCCCTTCGGCGGTCCTGCAGGATTCTATCCACGGGCTCGTTGTGCACCGTGCCGGTCACAACCAGCAGGGGTCCCCTGCCTATCCTGGCCAGCACCCGACCCACGCGGGCCCCCAGCAGCTCCCAGCTCCCGATGTGGCCGGTCAGCAGGATCAGGCCGCGTCCGCCTGCCATCAGGCCGGACATCTGTTCACCGAGCCCCCCGAACTCCTGTTCCTCGCCCGGAGCGTATCCGAACCATCGATCGTCCTCGGCCAGCCGGCCAGCGGCCAGCATGTCGAAAAAATTGCGACCCAGCAGGACGGCCGAGCCGCGCAGCAACCGACCTCGGGCTCCCTCTCCAAGCCGCGGCAAGGCGGCCCTGAGGTTGGCCAGCCCCCTGGCTCTTTCCCGCGACCGCAAAGCCAGGGCGCAACGCCCCAGGCAGCCGCCCAGCCTCCGGCCCCAGGCCAAGGGCATGATCCTGAACAACCCCAGGACGAGCACGACCACGATCCACCAGGCCCGGCGGCGCAGTCTCCGCCACCAGGGGATGCCACCGGCCGTCAGAGCAGCCCCGCCTTGAGGATGTCGTGGATGTGCAGCAGGCCCACCGGTCGGTCTTCCCCGTCGGTCACGATCAACAGCGTTACCGGACCCTGGGGGCGGTTCTCCATGATCCGCAGGGCGCTGACCGCCAGCATGTCCGGGTTCACCGTGGTGGGCGCGGGGTTCATGACCTCGTCGATGGGCAACTCCAGGGCGTTGTCATTGGCCAGCAGGACCCGCTTGACGTCGCCGTCGACGCACACGCCGCACAGCTTGCCCCGGCCGTCGACGATGCAGGTGCCCCCGAGGCGCTTGTCCACGATCTCCGGCAGGCACTGGCGCAGGGTCATACCCTCCTTCACCAGGGGCAGTTCATCCCCGGTGTGCATCAGCTCGCCGACGCGAACCAGCAGGCTGCGCCCCAGCACCCCGCTGGGATGGAACATGGCGAAATCCTCGACCTTGAAACCCCGCAGGGTGATCAGGGTCATGGCCAGGGCGTCCCCCATGGCCATGGCGGCGACCGCGCTGGTGGTCGGCGTCAAATCCAGGGGGCAGGCTTCGCGGTCCACGGGGATCGGCAGCACGAGGTGGCAGATATCGCTCAGGGGGGATTTCTCGCGCCCGGTCAGGGCCACCGTGCGCATGCCGAGCTGACGGCAGCGTCCGGCGATGTCGACGACCTCGGGGTTGTTGCCGCTGCGCGAGACGGCCATCAGCATGTCGGCCTGCCTCACGATGCCCAGATCCCCGTGGACCGCCTCCACCGGATGGATGAAGTGGCTGGGCGTCCCGGTGCTCGTCAGGGTGGCGGCCAGCTTGCGGGCCACCAGGCCCGATTTGCCGATGCCCGTCAGCAGGACCATGCCCCGGCAGTCCAGCAGTTCGCGCACCACGGCCACGAACCTTTCATCGAGCCCCTCGCCTAGGGCCGCCAGGGCCTCCGATTCCTGGGCGAGCACCCGCGCGCCCATGGCCATCACGGCCTGTGCGTCGTCGGCGGCGGCCCTGGCTGCGGCTTTGGACATCATCATCTCACCCCGTTTCATCCGTGGACAGATCCTTGGCCGTGGGCCGCCACCGGGGATCGCCGAGCCGCCCCAGGGCTTCACCCAGCATACCCCGGCTCATCAGCAGCAGGTCCATGACCTCTCTTACGGCCCCGCGGCCGCCGGCGGCGGTGGTGACATACCCGCAGGCCTCACGCACCACCGCGGGCGCCTCGGGCACGGTCACGGCCAGCCCCACTTGTTCCATGGCGGCCATGTCGATGAGATCGTCGCCCATGTAGAGCGTACGCTCGGGAAGGGAATCGGACTCGGCCAGGATCTCCCTCAAGGCCTCGGCCTTGTCGAAGCGGCCCATCTTGACGATGTCGAAGTGCAGCTCGCCGGTCCTCCTGGCCACGATGTCGCTGCGGCGGCCCGTCAACACGGCCCGCTTGATGCCCACGGTGCGGGCCAGGATCAGGCCCAGACCGTCCTTGGCGTTGAAGGCCTTGAGCGTCTCGCCCCTAGCCCCGTAGAGCAGGTCGCCGGAGGTGAGCACGCCATCGACGTCCAGGACCACCAGGGTGGTTTCGGCCAGCTGTCGGGCCAGCCGTTCACCCACGGCCGCCTCCACCTGCGCCCGCTCGGCCGCCGGGGTGACCCGATACCAGGACGGGATGGTGCCGACGGATTCGCTCACGCTTCCTCCTCCAGGTAGAGCTCGCGCCAGCGGGCCAGCCGCTGCACAAGCGGGGCGAAGCGGTCCAGGGGCAGCTGGCTGCCGCTGTCGCTCAGGGCTCGTGCCGGTTCCGGATGCACCTCCAGGAAGACCGCGTCGGCGCCGGCGGCCAGGCCGCAACGCGCCAGCAGGGGCACCAGTTCGGGCCGCCCCCCGGTGGTCTTCCCGGTGCTGCCGGGTGTCTGGACCGAATGGGTGGCGTCGAACACAACCGGACAACCCAGCCGGCGCATGGCACCGATGGAACGGAAATCCACCACCAGGTCGCGGTACCCGAAGAAGGACCCCCGCTCGGTCAGCAGGATCTGTCCGCATCCCGCCGTCCGCAGCTTCTCGGTCACGTGCCCCATGTCGTCGGGCGCCAGGAATTGTCCCTTCTTGACGTTGACCACCGCACCGGTGGCGCCAGCCGCCTCCAGCAGGGAGGTCTGTCGGCACATGAAGGCCGGAATCTGCAGCACCGAGGCCACCTCGGCCACCGGAGCGGCCTCCTCCGGGTGATGGATGTCCGTCAGCACGGGCACGCCCACGGCGTCCCCGATGCGCGCCAGCAGCTTCAGCCCCTCCTGCAGCCCCGGCCCCCGGTAGGACTCGCCGCTGGTGCGGTTGTCCTTGGCGTAGCTGGACTTGAAGCAGAAACCCAGCCCCAGCCGCCGGCACTCGGCGGCCAAATGCTCAGCTACCTGCAGCATCTCATCCGGATCCTCCAGCACGCAGGGGCCGGCGATGATGTACAGCGGCAGGCCCCGGCCGACGGATGCCTCACCGATGGTCACGGGCACGGCGAGCGGACCTCGATCGCTCATGGCGTGCCCTCCATCCGACCGGCCTCGTCACGATCCTCCTGGTGCGCGAGAGCGGCGGCGACGAACTCGCGGAACAGGGGGTGCGGCCGCGTGGGCCGCGACTTCAGCTCGGGGTGGAACTGCACGGCGATGAAGAACGGATGCGAGGGCACTTCGATGATCTCCACCAGGCTGCCGTCGGGCGAGGTGCCCGAGAAGCGCACCCCGGCGGCGGCGAACCGGTCGCGGTAGTCGTTGTTGACCTCGTAGCGGTGCCGGTGCCGTTCGCTGACCTGTTCCTTGCCGTAGCAGCGGGCGGCCAGGCTGCCCGGTTTCAGGACGCAGGGATAGGCTCCCAGGCGCATGGTGCCGCCCATGTCCGTCACGCCGCGCTGCTGTTCCATCAGGTGGATGACCGGGTGAGGCGAGGCGGGGTCGAACTCCGCGCTCCCCGCCTTCTCCAGACCCACGACGTCCCGGCCGATCTCGATCATGGCGCACTGCAGACCGAGGCAGATGCCCAGGAAGGGCACCCCGTTCTCGCGGGCGTAGCGGATGGCGTTGATCTTGCCGGGGATGCCCCGCTCACCGAAACCGCCGGGCACCAGGACCCCGTGGATGCCGTCGAAGATCTCGGCCAGCTGGTGATCGCCGATGTCGTCGCCCTCGAGGCTCTCCGAATCGATCCACACCTGCTCGACCCCCACGCGGTTGGGGATCCCCGCGTGGATGAAGGCCTCGATGATGCTCTTGTAGGCGTCCTTCAGCTCGATGTACTTGCCCACGATGGCGATCTTCACCGTGGCCGGCGGATCCAGGATCATGCCCACCATCCTGCGCCAGGGCTCCAGATCCGGCTCCTGGGTCTCGAGCTTGAGGTGCTCGCACACCAGGCGGTCGAAATTCTGCTGGTTCAGGTTCAGGGGCACCTGGTAGATGCTGTCCACGTCCCGCCCGTCGAAGACGTGGTCCACGGGCAGGTTGCAGAACAGACCGATCTTGCGCCGGGCCTCCTCCCCCAGGGGCCGGGTCGTCCGGCACCACAGGAAGTCCGGCTGGATGCCGATGCTGCGCAGCTCGCGCACCGAGTGCTGGGTGGGCTTGGTCTTGATCTCTCCGGCGGCCGCGATGTACGGCACCAGGGTCAGGTGCACCGAGACCGAATCGGTCGGCGCATGCTCCAGGCGGAACTGCCGGATGGCCTCCAGGAAGGGCAGGCTCTCGATGTCGCCCACGGTGCCGCCGATCTCGGTGATCACCACGTCGACCTCGGGATCCTCCTTGGCCGGCAGCATGATCCGCCGCTTGATCTCGTCGGTCACGTGGGGAATGACCTGGACCGTGCGCCCCAGGTACTCGCCCTTGCGCTCCTTGGCCAGGATGGTCTCGTAGACGCGGCCGCTGGTCAGGTTGTTGATCTGCGACAGCTTGATGTCGGTGAAGCGCTCGTAATGACCGAGATCGAGATCGCACTCGGCGCCGTCGTCCAGGACGAAGACCTCGCCGTGCTGGAAGGGGCTCATGGTGCCCGGATCCACGTTGAGGTAGGGATCGAACTTCTGGAGGATGACGTTCAGCCCCCGGGCCTTGAGCAGGTTGCCCAACGACGCGCTGGCGATGCCCTTGCCCAGGGCCGACACCACACCGCCGGTTACGAACACGAACTTGGCCATGACCATCCTTTCGCCGCCCCTTGGAGGCGGTATGTGAACTTTCAGCGCGCGGACCAGATCCGGCGCACCTTCTCCAGGTCCGACGGCGTATCGACGCCGATGGGCGCACCCTCCACGCGCACGACGCCGATCTTCGCGCCGTCTTCCAGCATCCGCAGCTGCTCCAGTCCCTCGCTGAGCTCCAGGGCCGAAGGCGGCAGTTCGAGGAATCTCGCCAGGGCCGCACGCCTGAAGGCGTAGATCCCGATGTGGCGCAGGGCGGTCTCATGCCCCCTTGGTTCCCTGCCCGGGAAGGTACCCGGAATGGGCGCCCGGGAAAAGTACAAAGCCAGCCCCCGGCGATCGGCCAGCACCTTGACCGCGTTGGGGTCCCGCCAGGTTTCCGGATCAGAGAAAGGATGGGCGCAGGTGGCGACGTCCACCTCGGGACGTGCGCGCAGGAAGGCCACCAGCTTCTCCACCGTCTGCGGCTCCAGCAGCGGCTCGTCGCCCTGCAGGTTCACGACGATGCCGGCAGGATCGTCGGCGACCGCCTCCCCCACGCGGGAGGTGCCGGTATCGTGCCTGCCGGTCATGACGGCCGCGAACCCCGCCTCCTGGACCGCCGTCAGGATGCGCCGGTCGTCGGTGGCGGCGATGACTTCGTCCACACCCTCGATCCGGGCCGCGTTCTCCATGACCCGCACGATGAGCGGACGGCCGGCCAGATCGGCCAGGGCCTTGCCTGGAAAACGGGTCGAACCGTAGCGGGCGGGGACCACCACGAGGACGCGCGCGGGATTGACTTCGATCCTGTTCATATCACCCACCTCGGACCAAGAGAAAAGCCCGCCCCGGAGGGGGCGGGCTCACGGAAACCGCACGGGCGCCAGCTAGAAGGGCTGGACATTCACCCGCTTCTTGCTGCCCCGGAAATCCTCGTAGACGACGGTGCCGTCCACCAGGGCGAACAGGGTGTCGTCGCCGCCCTTGCCCACGTTGGTGCCGGGGTGGATGCGGGTGCCGCGCTGCCGCACCAGAATGGTGCCGGCGCGGACCGGCTGCCCGCCGAATCGCTTGACGCCCAGGTGCTGGGCATTGGAATCGCGGCCGTTGCGTGTGCTGCCGCCTGCTTTCTTATGTGCCATGGAAGCGCTCCTTGTCTCTGCCTGCGCCCCGCAGGGGATGCGAATCAGACGGTGATGCCGGTGACCTTGATCTCGGTGTAGGGCTGACGATGCCCCACCTTGCGGCGGTAG
>CAYPVD010000134.1:0-8142 GCA_964414055.1 uncultured Fibrobacteraceae bacterium | reverse complement strand
GCCGGCGTCGGCAAGCGCCATCTCCAGGGCGCTGACGGCCACGATGAGGTCGAAGCCCTCCCGACCGGCCTGCTGGGCCCATTCCCGGGCGTCTCCCTGGCAGCTGGTGACCTTCAGGGAGCAGAAGATCCCCTTCTGCTCCAGGGCGCGGCGCAGGTTCTGCCCCAGCCGCAACCCGCGCGCCTGTCCCGAGACGGGGTTGACGATGAGCACGGCGCGTTCAAAGGTGGTCATGCGTCATCCCTGCAGTCGGCAGTCGAAGTTCCCATGCCAGGAACGGACCTTGATATCCTCGCCTGGCCCCACCTCGAGTTCCTCCAGGGACTGGTGCCGCAGATCGATCAGCCAGGCGCCCAGCCACTCCCTGTCCTCGCTGGCGGTGGCCACCACGATCCTCTCGTTCACGAAGTCGTCGATGAACTCCAGGGCCGCCGCGTAGAAGTCGCCGCCGTCATCGCCGTCGCCGCCCTCGGCGCCGAAACACGTGTGGAAGCTCTCGCCGTAACCCACCGATATCTCCCACTCGCTGGTGGTGATGAACAGGCCGTGCCGGGCCCCGTCCACCGGCCGGGGCACCTCCACCAGCAGGGCTTCCTTCTCGAAATCCTCGTACGGATCGTAGCGGGCGAAGCGGATCCAGTCGGGATAGACCCTGAACAACCTGGCGGCGAACTCCCGCGAATGATCGTTTAGTCGTTGCAGATCGATCATGAACTCCCCTGCGCCGTGGACACCGGCCTGATTCAAGGATTGTCGGGGGCAGGATCAGGTTAACGGTCGGGCGCGGTCCCGTCAACGCGCCGCCGCCGGGGCAGCCACGGCCTATAGGGCAGGAGTCCGGGATTCCTGCCGTAGAGAAGATCGTCCAGGCGCAGGGCCAGCCGCCGCATCAGGGACGAGCGGCGCAGCCACCACCTGACGATCCGGTGCATCAGGTTGTCCGGATGGGCGAACGGGCACACCCGGATGCAACGGCCGCAATCGGTGCCGACGGCGCACCAGTAGGTGTAGCACACCTCCTGGTCGATGCGCCAGCGCCGCACCCCGGCGATGGGTTCAGGATCGCCCGCGGGGATGGCGCCGGCCGGGCAGCAATCGGCGCACTTGCGGCAGATGCGGCAGAAATCCAGCATGGTCTCGTCGCGGCGCGGCGGGTCGGTCTCCAGCGGCAGATCGGTCGTGACCACCGCCAGTCTGACCCGCGGCCCCAGGGTCGGCGTCATCAGCAGACCCATGCGTCCTATCTCTCCCAGGCCGGCATCCCGGGCCACGAGGGGACAGACCACCTTGTAATTGGCGTCGATGTGGGCCTCGGCTTTCCAGCCCAGGTTGCGGATGGCCTCGGCCATCTGGACGGCGATGGCCCCGGCGTTCATGTACTGCTCGGCCGACTCCATGAGGGTCGGCCCCTCCGGGGCGCAGCCCAGCTGCCGGTGATCCATCTCCACGGTGACGGCGATGGCGAAGGGGTGTTCCAGCGTGATGGATTCGCCGTACCGGGGGCCCCGGCCCTTGACGGCGTAGATGTGCACCGGTTCGAGCCGCGTGACGCCGCAGGATACGGCGCCCAGCTTGCGGGCCCATCCCTTGCAGAAGGCCGTCGCCTTCGCCGGATCGATCTCCCGGCGCGGCCCGACGGGCGGGCGCTCCACGAGGGAGGCCAGCTGCTCGACGGCCGTGAAGCTGGCCTCGGCGGCGGCGAAAGACAGCGGTTCGAACTTGCCCGCCCGCGAGGACATCAGGCCCGCCAGCTTCCGCCACTGGTCGTCCGGTTCCCTGTGCTCGGGGTGATCGCGGTAGTAGCCTTCCGCGCGATCGGAGCCCGGTACGAGTTCGGCGCGCGCGAACATGACAGTGCGCTCGTCGATGCGCGAGACGGGTTCCCCCTGCCAGGAGATACGAGGCTTGCCTGTGGGAACCAGGAGCACCAGGACCGCCAGCCAGACCGCAGCGGTGATGAGCGCCAGCGGCCAGATCACGTGGACGGCGGCCAGCGCGATGAGCACCCCCGCCGACGGCGTCAGGACGGCGGCCGCACCCAGGCAGCGGCGTGCTGCCGTTCGCTCGCCTTCGGCCCGGGAAAACCCGGCCGCCACCAGGGCCGACACCGGCAACATCGACACCGTCAGGATCATCAGGAGCAACAGCAGGAACATACCGAACCGTCTGGAAACAGAAACACGACGGGCTGCAGGATGCAGCCCTCAAGCAGGAAGGAAAGTAACATACGGGAACCGCTCGTCCAACGGATCAACCATCCCGCGCGAGCGCCGGGAAAACGGAACCGGTCAGTGGGAACGCGCCACGGCCACCCTGTTGGCCAGCTTCGCCCGCTGCTCCGCCAGCACGTACTGGCGGATGAAGTCCAGGGCGCGGCGATCCAGGTCGGGCGAGATGAGGAACTCCAGCCCCACCTCGAGCTGCCACTCGTTGCGGTTGGCCAGACTCTTGGTGCAGCGCCGCACCAGTCCCAGCACGTCCAGGGGTTCGAATTCGTCGGGGAAGATCATGCGGCAGATCACCCGCCGGCCCTCGGCCAGGATCTCCGGCGCTTCCTCGCTGTCACGTGTCAGGCGCGCCCCGGAAAAACTCAGGTCCGCCAAGTGGAAACTCTCCACCTGGTCGGCGCCCGCCTCCTGGAAGGCCAGGTAGGCCGGCATGCCATCTTCCAGGACCAGCATCTCGACCCGGACGCCCTTGGGGACGGGGATCCGGAAGGCCTTGCGGCGCTGGACCAGGTCGAACCGTTCGGGCGCGGCAAACAGGGAACAATCCAGGCTGATGCCGCCGGCCAGCGGATGGGTCGCCGGACCCAGGTATTCCAGGTCGCATTCCAGCGAACGATCCTCCAGGCCGGCTGTGGCGTGGACCGTGGTTCCGGTCTGGAGACCCCCCTCCAGGCCGGACAATCCGGTAGCCAGCTTGATGACCTGACGCCCGTCCAGGACCCTTTCTTCCAGGGTGATTCCCGCATGGACCGCCGCCTCGCCGTTGGCCAGGGGAATTTCCAGGTGGTAATCGGCCTCGATCTTGGTCAGCAGCTTCAGCAGGCCCTGCACCAGCCCGTGGTTCTCCAGGAAATCCCGCTGCATCCAGTCCCGCGGCAGATAGGTGGACATCATGCCGGCGAGAAAATCGCTGCCCTTGGCCTGCTCCAGCTCGACCTTGGAGGGGATCTCCGCCAGCATGAAAAGCTGTCCCCGGTCCGTGGACAGGCGGATGCCGTAGGAACGGATCCCCCGCGTCGTGATGCTGGTCGTGCCTCCGCGGACACTGGTCACCTTGCCCCGGGGGTGGCGCCCTTCCATCTCGGACAGCAGGTGGCCCAGAAAGGCCTTGGTCAGGGCCTCCACACCAGGCCGGGACTTGCCGCCGGCGTCGTTGCCAGCCAGGTGGTCGGTGAGGCTTTGATCGCAACCCAGGTGCACCGTCTGCAACGTCCCGCTGCGGACCCTGATCTCACCCACCGCAGGGAAACTCAGGCGCCCCTGGTGGATCTGGGAAACGGAGGCGCCGCTGACCGGCACGCCCAGGATTTCCTGCAGGGTTTCCTTGCCGGCGAGAATCAGGGTTTTCAGGGTTCCCAGGAACATGATGTCGCTATACCATCCGTGACCTAAGGTTACCTGGCCGTGACCAGAAGTTTGCAGAGCGGGGGGTTACTCCCTCCTGGTCCTTATCGACCATTGCGGCGGCGGGTTTAGCCTATTCGCCCACCCGCCGCCCCACAGCGAAAGACGTCATGACTGCAGAAAACCATCCCACCGCGCCCGGACGCCCGGCCCCCCTGGGGGCCACCATCATGCCCGGCGGAGTCAATTTCTCGGTCTTCGCCAAGGATGCCCGCGCCGTCAGCCTGCTGCTCTTCGCCGACCCTACCTCCCCCCGGCCCAGCGCCGTGCTGGACCTGGACCCCGCACGCAACCGTACTTCCTACTACTGGCACATCCTGGTCGGGGGCATCGGTCCGGGCCAGGTCTATGCCTGGCGTGTGGACGGTCCCTACGCTCCCTCCGAAGGCCATCTCTACCGTCGGGACAAGGCCCTGCTGGACCCGTACGGCCTGGCCGTGACGGGGCAGGACATCTACGACCGCGAGGCAGCCCGCGGCGACGGCGACAACAGCCACTGCTGCCTGCGCAGCGTCGTGGTCGACCCCGACGACTACGACTGGGAAGAGGACCGGACCCTGCCCCGCAGCGACCAGCGGGAGGTCATCTACGAGCTTCACGTGGGCGGATTCACCGCCGCGGCCGCCAGCGGCCTCGAACCCTCCCTGCGCGGCACCTATGCCGGTCTGGCCGCCAAGGCCTCCTACCTGAAGGACCTGGGGGTGACGGCGGTCGAGCTCATGCCGGTGCACGAATTCGACGTCCAGGACGCCCCGCCCGGACGCCGGAACGTCTGGGGCTACAGCAGCGTGTCCTTCTTCGCCCCCCACGCCGCCTACAGCAGCGACCGCAGTCCCCTGGGACCGGTACGCGAGTTCAGGGACATGGTCAAGGTGCTGCACCGTGCGGGATTGAAGGTCATCCTCGACGTGGTCTACAACCACACGGCCGAGGGAGGGCCGGACGGGCCCACACTCTGCTGGCGCGGCTTCGAGAACAAGGCCTACTACCTCCTGCAGCAGGACATGGCCCGCTACGCCGATTACACCGGCTGCGGCAACACCTTCAACGCCAACCACTCCATCTCGCGCCGCCTGATCCTGGCTTCCCTGCGGTACTGGGTCCATCATATGCACGTGGACGGCTTCCGCTTCGATCTCGCGTCCGCCCTCTCCCGGGGCGAGGACGGCCGGCCCCTGTCCCAGGCGCCGGTCCTGTGGGCCATCGGCTCGGATCCCGAACTGGTGGAGACGACCCTGATCGCCGAGGCCTGGGACGCCGGCGGTCTGTACCAGCTGGGTTCCCTGCCGGGAGACGGTTTCGCCCAGTGGAACGGCGCCTTCCGAGACGACGTCCGGCGTTTCCTGCGTTCGGATCCCGGCACCATCGAGGCGGTCATGGCCCGCATCACCGGCAGCAGCGACCTGCTGCCGCCCGAGGACCACCTGCCCTTCCACAGCATCAACTACGTGACCTGCCATGACGGCTTCACCCTGCAGGACCTCGTGTCCTACGACCGCAAGCACAACGAGGCCAACGGGGAGGAGAACCGGGACGGTTCCGACAGCAACTTCAGCTGGAACTGCGGGGTCGAAGGCCCCACCGACGACCCGGAAATCCTGGACCTGCGTCGCCGTCAGGTGCGCAATTTCCTGTGTCTGCTGCTGCTGTCCCACGGCACGCCCATGCTCACCATGGGCGACGAGGTGGGCCACTCCCGCCGGGGCAACAACAATCCCTGGTGCCAGGACAACAGCTTGAACCATCTGGAATGGGACGATGGGCAACAGCACGAACTGCGGGAATTCACCCGCGGCCTCATCGCCTTCAGCCGGCGTGTGCCCGCCCTGCAGCGCAACCGCTGGTGGACCGCCACGAGCCCCCAACAGCAGGGGGAGATCACCTGGCACGGGTTGGAGCCCGGCAAACCGGACTGGTCGGAAGAGTCACGGCAACTGGCCTGGACCCTGCACCTGCCCGGCGAGCCGGGCGAGATGCTGGTACTGGTCAACACCGGCGACGGCGAGGCCCGTTTCACCCTGCCCGACAGCCGGGACGGCTCTCCCTGGCGCCTGGTGGTGGACACTGCCCGGCCCGCTCCGGACGACCTCACCCTCCCGGAACATGCTGCTCCCTTCCCGGAAGCGGTCAAAACCCTACCGGCCCACTGCGCGACCGTCTTCTGGGCGGAAGCTCAACTGGGTGTCTGATAAAAGGTTATAAATGTTAAGTGTTTATCATGATATTTTTTGCCCTGCGGGGGAATTTTTTGGTAGCCAAAGGGGCCATGGCGCATGTATCGTTTCCTACTGTGAAAAGAGGGGGAGGCGCCTTCGAATCCCCACAGCCGGTTCTGCATCCGAGACGGACACCTGTTCTGCATCTCGCCAGATTCGCCCGGTCTCCCCCCTTTTCCACCCTCCCGCCGAGGATCTCTCATGAACGACAATCCCGACGACCTGATCTACCTCGACCACAACGCATCCACATTCCTGGATCCCCTGGTGGTGGAGGTCATGCAGCCGTTTCTGGCGGGCCGCCACGGCAACCCCTCCAGCGGACACGCCCTGGGCAGGCAGGGCCGGCACGCCATCGAGCACGCCCGCGGTCAAGCCGCGGCCCTGCTGGACGTCGACCCGGCCGAGGTCTTCTTCACCAGCGGCGGCACCGAATCCAACAACCACGCCCTGATGGGGACCGCCTGGGCCCTGCGCGATCGGGGCGACCACATCGTCACCAGCGCCGTCGAACACCCGGCCATCCTGGAAGTGTGTCGGTTCCTGGCCACCCAGGGCTTCTCCTTCTCCACCGTACCGGTGGACGGCGAGGGCCGGGTGGACCCGGCGGATGTCGCGGCCGCCTGCACCGAGCGAACCATCCTGGTCTCGGTCATGCTGGCCAACAACGAGACAGGCACCATCGAGCCCGTCGCCGACATCGCCGCCGAAGCGCGCAAGCGAGGCATCTGGTGCCACACGGACGCGGCCCAGGCGGTGAGCAAGATCCCGGTCCGGGCGCCCGAGCTGGGCGTCCACATGCTGTCGCTGGCCGGTCACAAGATCTACGGACCCAAGGGCATCGGGCTGCTGGTGATCCGCGACGGCGCCGATCCGGCCAACCTGATGCATGGGGCCGGTCACGAAGGCGGCCGACGGCCCGGGACCGAGAACGTGGCCGCCATCGCGGGCCTGGGCATGGCCTGCGAACTGGCCGCGACGAACCTGGCCGCCGGAACCATGGAGCGGGTACGGAAGCTGAGGGACCGGATGGAGATCAGGCTGCTGGAGATGATTCCCGGGGCGGTCATCCACGCCCGAGGTGCCGAGCGCCTGCCCAACACCCTGAGTGTGGGCCTGCCCGGCTTGAAGGCCCCCGATCTCATGGCTGCCATGCCGGAAGTGGCCGTGTCCGCCGGCGCCGCCTGCCACGGCGACCGCCTGGTGGCCTCGCACGTCCTCGGTGCCATGGGCGTGGAACCCGACGTCTCGGCCGGCACCCTGCGCTTCTCACTGGGCCGCACCACTACGGACGAGGACATCGCCATGGCCCTGGCCGATCTGGCCCGGGCCGTGGAACAGCTCGGCGGCTGAATCCCGGTGGGCCTACTCGGGCGTCCGCAGGTTCATCAGCTGCTGCTTCAGGATCGGACAGGGATTCTCTTCGGAAATCAGCTCGGCGAGGGACGTGCCGCTCATGGCCTGCTCCAACTGCGACAGGGCCTGGTCCAGCCTGCGGTGCAGGGGGCAGAGCTCGGAGCTGTGGCTGGTGAGGTCCAGGGGACAGGAAGTGATGCGGACGATGGGACTGACGGCGTTGACCACATCCAGCATGGTGATGCTGTCGGCCGCCCGGGCCAGCACGAAGCCCCCGCGCAAACCACGGGTCGATCGGACCAGCCGGGCCCGCACCAGCGACTGCAGGACCTTCGAGAGGTAGCTGGCCGGTACCTTCATGGTCTCGGCGATGCGCCTGGTGGTCGTCGGGGAGCCGTCACTGGCGGTAAGGGCGATCATGGCTCTCAGGGCATACTCCATGGTCTGGGAAAACATGTTGGCAATCGCTTTCAGTTTGTCGGATGTCCCCGCTTGGACCACGGAAACGGGCACCCAAAACGGATGATGACATCCAGATTAAGAGCGCCCGCCTGTTCTGTCAAATTCCGCGTTTCAGCGGGTCCCGAAGGCCAGGCCGAAACGCACGCTCAGGTAATCCCAGTTGTAGTCCAGTTCCTGGTCCACCGAAGCCATCTGGTCGGTGGAGAAGCGGTCGAAGGTGTAACTGGCCGACAGCTCGAAATTGGCCGTGCGCAGCCCCGCCCCCAGGCTCACGCCCGGGGCGTTGACCGAGGCCTCGTAGGGCCCGTAACCGGCCAGATCGTCCCGGTAGCGGTTGTGGATCAGGGCCAGACCGCCGCTGACGTACGGCGTCAGTCCCACGCCGCGCCTCGGCCCCATGAACAGCTGGAAATCGACCCCGTAGCGCATGAGGGAGGTCTTGACCTGATAGCCCAGTCCCGTCCCCAGATCGAAAT
>CAYPVD010000133.1:0-8163 GCA_964414055.1 uncultured Fibrobacteraceae bacterium | reverse complement strand
GGGCATGCTGATCGTGATGGCCCTGACGGGCATCTTCCTGGTCAAGGGGGGCAAGGGGCTGGCCGGGCGCGGGGGTGTGCTCATGGCGCTGGGCTTCATCCTGCCGGTCGTGTATGCCTTGGCGGTGCGCTGAGGTCATTGATCTCGCGGTCGGATCGGATGCTACCGATACAAGAGGCGGAAGGAGAGATCCTTCCGCCTCTTCATCGTTATCCGGGGAAGATCAGTCGCCGTAGGGCATGGGGGGCGAATACCCCAGCAACCGGGCGTAAACGGCCAGGGATCCCCGGTGATGGGCCGTGTGTTCGGCGATGGCGGCCACGATGGCGGCCCGCGGTTCGCCGGCCATGATGGGGCCGTCGGCGATGGGTTCCATCATCTGCTCGGCCGATTGCTCCTTGAGGAAGGCCGCCGCCTTGTCCACCGATTCGGCCAGCCAGGTCATGGCCGTGGACAGGGACTTGACCTCGCGCACGGCCATCTGGTGGGCGGCGAAGTCGAGGTCGAACCCCTCGGACCGGAAGCCTCCCTCCATGAACCAATCTATGGTCTGGGCCACGTGGGCCACCTGCTGGGCCACGGTGAACTGATTCGGTGTGGGGGCGTACCCCGAATCCTCTTCCTTGAAGACGCTGCAGGTCCGGCTGAAGAACTGCAGGGCCTGGGTGACGGGAACGGCATAGGCGTTAGCGGCCATGGCATATCCTTCCGACGACGGGTTTTCAGCGCCGCTGGGGCGCCGGGGCAACCAACAGGGCGGATTGTACGCCGGGGACAGGCCGTTGTCATGGCCAAATACGGTGTTTCCCGCGTTGTGTCGCTGTCCGCTTTCGGTGGGCTTGACTCCCATCCTGTACCTATTTAGCTTACCCGGACGGAAACGCTCGGCGGGTCTGCACCCGTTGCGTCAACTTCACGACTCGTGCAGGGCCCTTCGGCGCGAGGATTCCGGTCAGCGCCACACCAGGAGACGGTAGTTCCATGTCAACACGCATCGGCATCCGCAGGGAGGACAAGAACGAATGGGAGCGCCGGGTACCGCTGGTTCCCGCGGATCTGGCGGCGCTGAAGCGTGATCACGACCTGGAGTTCATCGTGCAGCCGTCGCCCATCCGGGTGTTTCGGGATCAGGAGTACGTCGAGGCGGGGGCGGTGGTGCAGGAGGACCTGCAGGATGTCGATATCCTGCTGGCGGTCAAGGAGATCCCCCTGGATCTGCTGGCGGCCAAGAAGACCTACCTGTTCTTCTCCCACACCATCAAGGGCCAGGCCTACAACATGCCCCTGCTGCAGCGGCTGCTGGACCTGAAGGCCACCCTCATCGACTACGAGCGGATCACCGACGAGCAGAACCGCCGCCTGATCTTCTTCAGCCTGCACGCCGGTTACGCGGGCACCATCGAGACCCTGCGGGCCTGGGGCCTCCGTCTGCGGCACGAGGGCGTCGACACTCCCCTGGCCGACATCAAGCCCGCCTACGAGTACGCCGACCTGGATGATGCCAAGGAGCACATGCGGCAGATCGGCGCGCGCATTTCCGCCGAAGGTCTCGGCGACCACACGCGGACGGTCATCATCGGCATCGCCGGCTACGGCAACGTGTCGCGGGGTTGCCAGGAACTGCTGGACTGCCTGCCGGTCACCGAGATCCAGGTGGAGGATCTGGAGCAGGTCGCGGCGGCCGAATCCGGGGCAGGGATGCCTTTGGCCAAGGTCGTCTTCCACGAGGAGGACATGGTCGAGCCGCGGGCCGACGAGGCCCAGTTCGTCCTGCAGGACTACTACCAGCACCCGGAGAACTATCGCGGCGTGTTCGCCCGGCACCTGCCCCATCTGGACATCCTGATCAACAGCATCTACTGGGAGGACCGCTATCCCCGCCTGGTGACCAGGAAATGGGCCCGCAGCGCGTGGGGCCAGGACCAGCCGCCGCGTCTGCGGGTGATCGGCGATATCAGCTGCGACATCGGCGGCGGCGTGGAGCTGACCGTCAAGGCGACCATGCCCGATGAGCCCTGCTACGTGGTGGATCCGGCCAAGATGGAGGCGATCCCCGGCGTGGAGGGCAAGGGTCCGGTCATCATGGCCGTGGACAACCTGCCCTGCGAGTTGCCCCGGGAGTCGTCCCTCAGTTTCAGCCGGGCGTTGCGGGACATGGTGCCCGACCTGGCCCAGGCTGATTTCAACACGGGCTTCGAGACCCTGCTGCTGCCTTCGCACCTGAAGAAGGCGGTCATCACCCATCGCGGCGAGTTGACGCCCAACTACAGGTATCTCCAGGATTTCCTGGACAAGGCCGGCAAGTAGCGCAGCCGGGCGCTGCGCCGAAAGGATTCCCATGCAGAAGGTGCTGGTGCTGGGCGCGGGCATGGTGGCGGGTCCCTTGATTCGCGACCTGCTGGGCCATGATCTGGACGTCACCGTCACGAGCCTCGATCTGGCCGCCGCCGAGAAGCTGGTGGCCGGGCATGCCAACGGTCATCCGTTATTCCTTGACCTCGACCAGGACGACCAGCTTTCCCGTCTGGTGGCCGGCAGCGACCTGGTGGTCAGCCTGCTGCCCTACACCTTCCACCCCCGCATCGCGCGGCTCTGTCTGAAGCACGGCAGGCACCTGGTGACCGCCTCCTATGTCTCGGACGAGATGGCGGCCCTGGACGCCGAGGCGCGGGCCAAGGACCTCCTGTTCCTCAACGAGATCGGCCTGGATCCGGGCATCGACCACATGTCCGCCATGAAGATCATCGACGAGGTCAAGGCAGGCGGCGGGCAGGTCCTGCACTTCCGCTCCTACTGCGGCGGGCTGCCGGCGCCCGAGGCCAACACCAACCCCTTCGGCTACAAGTTCTCCTGGGCCCCGCGGGGGGTCCTGATGGCCAGCCGCAACGCCGCCAGCTACCGCATGGACGGCCACGACGTGCAGGTGGCCGGAGCCGATCTGTTCCGCGACATGCACCTGCTGAGGGTGCCGGGCGCAGGGGACTTCGAGGCCTATCCCAACCGGGATTCCCTGCAGTACCGGGAGATCTACGGCCTGGGCGACGGGGTACGCACCATCTTCCGTGCCACCCTGCGCAACCTGGGCTGGTGCGACACCCTCTACAGCTTCGGCCGTTTGGGCCTGCTGGATACCGAACCGCGTCCCTGCGCGGGATTGACTTGCGCCGACTACCTGGCCGGGTTGCTCGATGTGCCCGCCGGAGCGGACCTGATGGCGAGTGTGGCCGGGCGCCTGGGGATTCCCCTGGGCAGCCTGCCCCTGTGCAACCTGCAGTGGCTGGGGCTGATGTCCCAGCGGCCGGTGGACCGGGACGAGATCGCGCCCCTGGACCTGGTGGGCGACCTCATGCTGGAGAAGCTGGTCTACGGACCGCAGGAACGGGACATGGTGGTCCTGTTCCACGAGTTCAAGGCGCGTTACCCGGAGCAGGGCAGGTACGAGAAGATCACCTCCACCCTGGTCGCCTGCGGCGAGCCCGGAGGAGATTCGGCCATGAGCCGCACGGTATCCCTGCCCGCGGCCATCGCTGCGCGCCTGATCCTGGCCGACCGCATTCCCCAGCGCGGGGTTGTGCGGCCGGTCTTCCCGGAGATCTACGGCCCGGTCCTGGACGAGCTGTCCGGGCTGGGCATCGACTGTCGCGAAGAGATCACAAAGCTGGAAACCTGATACGGGAGGGGAACCTGCCATGGCTGCGAAAACCAAGAAGACGCACGGCGTCGCGAGCAAGAACCAGATCTTCCGGGCCCTGGGCCTGAAATCACGCCTGAAGGGCGCCAACTGCGGCGGCCAGTGGTTCGCCGACAGCGGCGACTACCTGGAAACCGTCAACCCAACCACGGGCGAGGTGCTGGCGCGCGTCGAGCAGGCCTCGGCCGCTGACTACGACAAGGTCATGAAGCAGGCCCGGAAGGCCTTCGCGGCCTGGCGTGCGGTGCCCGCACCCAAGCGCGGCGAGGTCGTGCGCCAGGTGGGCGAGGCCCTGCGCGCCAAGAAGGACATGCTGGGCGCCCTGGTGAGCCTGGAGATGGGCAAGATCCACACCGAGGGCCTGGGCGAGGTCCAGGAGATGATCGACATCTGCGACTTCGCCGTGGGTCTGAGCCGCAATCTCAGCGGGCCGACCTTGCAGAGCGAGCGCCCCAAGCACCGCATGATGGAGCAGTGGCATCCCCTGGGCGTGGTGGGCGTCATCAGCGCCTTCAACTTCCCGGTGGCCGTCTGGGCCTGGAACACCGCCCTGGCCTGGGTCTGCGGCGATGCGACCCTGTGGAAGCCCTCCAGCAAGGCGCCCCTGTGCGCCATCGCCTGCCAGAACATCGTCAACGAGGTGTTCCGCGCCAACGATCTGCCCGAGGGGCTCAGCTGCGTGACCATCGGCCGCGGCAGTACCATCGGCGAGCGGCTCATCAACGATCACGACATCCCCCTGGTCAGCGCCACGGGCTCGACCCGCATGGGCAAGCGCATCGGCTCGGTCGTGGGGGCCCGCCTGGGCCGCAGCATCCTCGAGCTCGGCGGCAACAACGCCATCATAATCAGCGACAAGGCCGACCTGACCGGCGCCCTGGCCAGCGCCTTCTTCGGCGCCGTGGGCACCGCGGGCCAGCGCTGCACCTCCACGCGGCGTCTGATCATCCAGGAGAAGGTCTACGACACGTTCATCAGGAAGCTCATCGGCAACTACAAGCGGGTGAAGATCGGCGATCCCCTCGATCCGAAGACCCTCATGGGCCCCTTGATCGACGAGGGCGCGGTGGCCGATTACGAGCGCGCCATCAAGGCGGCCAAGGAGCAGGGCGGCAAGGTCCTGTACGGCGGCAAGGTCATGAAGCCCTTCGGCGTGCCGACCTTCGTGCAGCCGACCATCATCGAGATCGACAACAAGGCCCAGATCGTCCAGAACGAGACCTTCGCGCCCGTGCTGTACGTCATGAAGTACAAGAAGTTCGAGCAGGCCCTCAAGCTGCACAACGACGTGCCCCAGGGCCTGAGCTCGGCGGTGTACACCGACAGCGTCGGCGAGGCCGAGGCCTTCATGAGCTACCTGGGCAGCGACTGCGGCATCGCCAACGTGAACATCGGCACCAGCGGCGCCGAGATCGGCGGCGCCTTCGGCGGCGAGAAGGAGACCGGCGGTGGCCGCGAGTCCGGCTCCGACGCCTGGAAGATGTACATGAGGCGCCAGACCAACACTATCAACTGGGGTGGCGAGGTCCACCTGGCCCAGGGCGTGGAATTCAAGCCCTGACCGCCCGGTCCATCCCGCTCTGCGCGACAGCCCTCCCCGGTCAATCCGGGGAGGGCTTTTCTTTACCGGTCCCCGGAGGTGTCGGCTTCGTGTCCCGGGGGCGGGGAACACGGCCTGAGCCCGGGGCCGAGTTCGGGGGCGACGACAAGGTAGGGCAGGAATGCCGCTTCCATCTCGGTCAGCAGAGGCATGATTCCGGGGTCCAGGAGATCTTCCAAATACGGGTCGGAATAAGCCCACCGTGCCAACTGGGCCAACCGGTTCCAGTAATCCCACCAGTGGCCGGAATGCATGCTGAATCTGGCCTGGAGGGGGAATTGCTCCTTCCACTGCTGCGGGGTGAGACCACTGCTGTCGATGGCCGCTTCCTCCAGAGAGACTGCATTGGCCGTGATGGCGGCGATGGCCAGCCACACCTTGGCCGGGTCATTGGAACGGGCGTTGATGCTTTTGAGCAGGGCGATGGCTGTGGTGTCCTCTCTGCACAGCTTGTACCTGGCATCGGTGATGAGGCCCCAGCTGAATGAACCGTCGATGGGGTCGAAATGGGCGTCGAAGTAGGAGGAATAGGTGTCGTCCCTCCACTTTCGGCTCGTTTCCGCCCCCTGGACGGGGGCGGCATCGATGATTCCGCAAATGAGGACCATCATCAGGAAGGCATTGATCGGCAAGGCTTGGCTTCCATGGTGATGATCATCATCTCTTCGGCTTTTCGACATCAACGATACTGGCATTTCAGTGCTCCCCATGAGGATTTGCCGTTGGTGACCGGGAGAAAGATCAAGTCACCATACTCCCAGGAGATTTCAAAGAAAAAAGATGGTGTTTCTTCCACCAGAAAGGGAATGCAGGACATGCCTGTTTCCGACCATAAGTCAATCTCATATTGTCCGTCTTCCCAACATTGCCAACCGCACAAGGCATGAGCCATGACTTTTTTGCCCCACTCGAAGTCATAGATCCCGACAACCTTCTCCTGACGCGGGCCGGGGATTTCCCCGGTTTTTGCGGGGGGATTGGACGTGTAATCCCAGGAATCATTCAGGTATGAAAGTGAAGCGAGATAAACCGCTTTCCATCCCGACTGGTCCTCGAAGACTTGGTCCTCGATGAATCCGCGCAGGGTGTCCCAATCACCTTCGCCGACACCTTCGGGGTATCCGAGTTGGCCCAGGTTGATATAGTAATTCACATCGGAATCGAGGTGGATTTCTGTTCCGACGAGGTAGACTCCAGGTAAAGAAAACCAATTGCCGAAATCATCCCGGTAGTAATATGCAGAAGAAAAGGGTATGTGTCTGCGTTATAATCCAGGTTGCAATTGTCGACAGTGGAGCGCAGGGTCGCTGCTCCACCGCAAATGGTGAAAGTCGTCCAATCGGAGCCATAGCGGCGACTGGTATGGACGGTGAATATGTTCTTGAAGATGAAGAACCACGGTTTTCTGATGCCGTTACAATTATCCCCATCCTCCACGTCGAAAGGATTGGCATAATCTGACCAATCATCCGGCCATTGGGTGTTCATGCATTCATCACAATCACCGTTCTGCAGATATTCCCAGTGCTGCCTGAGGATCTCGTTGTTGAGTTTCCCCATGACCTGAATCGGGCATTCGGCCACGACGGGGCCGACCGGGAATATGCACAAGGCCAACAGCACTATAACCAGCGATCGTCCAAGGTGGCGAAGAATAGTCTGCCTGATGAATTGTTCCATGATCATCCTTCCGTTTGGTCACTTTGGAGTGACGGGAAAGCGAAAATGTGTCCACGTTTGTATGCCCGATAGTCCAGGCTGCAAGTCGTATTCCCGGAAGTGTCCCGGAGTCATTTTGGGCCAGGCGGTTTGTCAACAGGGCTCATGACTGGCGTAACATATTTATTAATGGATACATATATGTCTGGGGAGGATGGCGGACAGGTAGGGTTTCAAGTTGATGTGCCCCGGAGAAGTGTCCCAGGACTTCATTGACCTCTGTCCCAGGTGGGACAGTACCATGTGGTTTGCTTGGGCGTTTGAATGGTGGAGCCGCGCGATTCCCCTGGCAGATACCGTACCGATGCATTAGCCTACCGGAATGATGGATCCACCGCGCCAACCCAGTGCCTCCGAGGCCGGAATCCGCTTCAGCGGCTTCGACCAGCTCATGCCCCATCGCGTGCAGGAGATCCTGCTGGTGGCCAGCATGTACGACGCCTTCACCCTGGAGGAGGGCGGCCGCCTCACCGAGTTGCTGCTGGGCGAGTACCGCGAACTGAACCACAGTTTCCCGCCCCATGTGACCCGTGTCTCCAGTAGCGAGGAGGCCCTGGCCCATATCGAGGGCCGGCGCTTCGACCTGGTCATCACCATGAGCCGTCTCGGCGACATGGCCACCGTGGAACTGGCCCATGCCATCAAGGACCGGCGTCCGGACCTGCCCATCTTCAACCTTGCTTTCAACCCCCGCGAGTTGCAGTACATCCGCGAGGCGGATACCGACCGGGTCATCGACCGCTATTTCATGTGGAACGGGGATGTCCGCCTGCTGACGGGGATCATCAAGAGTGTCGAGGACCGCATGAACGTGGCCCACGACACGAAATTCGGCGGTGTCAGGTGGATCCTGCTCATCGAGGATTCGGTCCGCTTCTATTCGTCGTACCTGCCTACCCTCTATACCGAGGTGCTGGTCCAGACCCAATCCCTGATGGAAGAAGGCATCAACCTCAGCCATCGGTTGCTGCGGCTGCGGGCCCGTCCCAAGATCCTGCTGGCCACTGATTTCGAGGAAGCCTGGGAGTTCTACGAGGCCTACAAGGATTCACTGCTGGGCGTGATTTCGGACGGGCGTTTCCCGTGGAACGGAGTCGACCGTCCCGACGCGGGTTCCGAGTTCATTCGCCGGATCAAGCAGGAGGATCCCCAC
>CAYPVD010000132.1:0-8200 GCA_964414055.1 uncultured Fibrobacteraceae bacterium | reverse complement strand
AGGTGACAGTGGGTGTCGATCAACAAGACCCATCCTTTCCTTAACTCCTGCATCCCGATCCGCACCGGAACTGTACCACCAAACCCATGTCATGACCGCTGAATTGATCCCTGACGACCAGCGGGTTCGCCAAAACTCAAGCCGGAACTATTCATGATTTTCCCTAAATGCATCCCACACCTGGACGATACGGAACCTGTACGGATTTCCGGAATCCTCTTCTCCGGAAACAACCGCACAACAAGGTACTTGGCAAATCCACGAGGTCCTCGCCTTGTGGTTCAGGATTAGAGACATGCACAAGCGTCGCCCGAACTTCAGACCTGGCACCTATCCAGTCTGTTTCCTGCTTGCATTGGCCCTTGCGCTGGGAGCGACCTCTTCGGCCCTGGCCCAGAACTTCATGACCACCGGCTCCTACACCGGCGATGGCAGTTCCTATCACACCATCACCGACGTGGGCTTCCAACCGGACCTGGTGATCGTCAAGGACATCGCCGCCAACTTCGCCATGATCAGGACCGCCTCCATGCCCGCAGGGGCGTCCAAGACCCTGGCCGACGACACCCCTCTGTCATACGACCAGATCCTGAGCCTGGATCCCAACGGCTTCACCCTCGGCAGCGGTGAGGAGACCAACAACAGCGGACATACCTACCACTGGGTGGCCATGCGGGCCGACACAGGATCCATGATCCTGGGCCAGTACGTGGGCGACGGCTACGGCTCCCGGAACATCGACATAAACATGGATCCCCAGGCCGTGCTCATCATCCCCGCCAACGGGGAATCTCCCGTTTTCCACACCCAGGACATGAGCTACGACGAATCCTACCCCTTCGACGGCAGCGGAGAGATCAGCGAGGCCATCCACTACATCATCCCCAACACATTCCAGATCGGGGACTCCGACAACGTCAACCACGACGGGGACACCTACTACTACGTGGCCTGGCACAGCGGGGACGGCATCATCGATAATGGTTCCTACGATGGTGCCAGTTTTTCCGAACAGGACGACCGCAACCTGATCAATGCGGACACGGATCACCAGTACGTGATCATCCAGGCCGACACATTCGAGCCCACGGTCCAGCGCATGGCCTCCCTGAGCGGAGATACCTCGTTGCTGTTCCTCAAGCAGGCTGCGGAACCCAACCTGATCCAGGACATGTGGCCCATCGGGATCCAGGTCGGCAGCGACCCCGCCGTCAACACCTTCCCCAACACCTACTACATCCTGTCCTTCGGCAACTCCACCGCCCAGGCGGATCTGTGGCTCCAGACCTCCGTCGACAACAACATGCCCCACGAAGGGGACGAAATCCACGTGGCTGTAGGCATCACCAATCTGGGCACCATCGGAACCAGCGGCGTGGTCGTGGACGAATTGCTGCCGGCTGGTCTGACCCTGACCACCGTCAGCATCGATCGCGGCTCCTACGACGCCATGGCCGGGGAATGGGATGTCGGATCCCTGGCCAACGGTGACACGGCTTCCCTGATCCTGGGGGCCACCGTGGATGCCGGCACCGCAGGCACCATTATAACCAACACGGCCTGGGTCACGGCTTCGGACAAGCCCGACCCCGACACCAACGACAACATCGACAGCGTGGATATCTTCGTGCTGGGTGCACCCCAGGCGGATCTGGCTGTACTCAAGACAGTGGACGACGGTCTGCCCAACGAGGGCGAAACAATCACCTACACCGTGACCGTGACCAACAACGGCCCCGATGACGCCACGGGCATCGTGGTGAACGATGCGTTGCCTGCGGGATTGAGCCTGAGCGTGGCCACCCCCGACCAGGGCACGTACGACGACGGAACCGGCAACTGGGCCGTCGGAAGCCTTGCCGGCGGCGACAGCGCGACCCTGACCCTCCTGGCCGCCGTGGACGCCGGTACCGCCGGCAACACCATCATCAACACCGCAGCGCTGACCGCGGCCGGCCAGAACGATCCTGAAGACGGCAACGACGCCGACTCGGCCTCCCTGACCGTGGCCGGCACGCCCTTGGCCGACCTGGCCGTGACCCTGACCCTGGACGACGATGCGCCCCAGGAGGGGGACACGGTCACCTACGATCTCACCGTGATCAACAACGGCCCCGATGCCGCCTCGGGAGTGCAGATCAGCGATCTGTTGCCGTCCGGCTTGACCTTCTCCCAGGCCACCCCAAGCAAGGGCACCTACGACTCCGGCACGGGCCTGTGGACGATCGGCGACCTCATGGACGGGGGCGGTGCCTTGCTGGTCCTGAAGGCCACCGTCGATGGCGGCACCATCGGCGATGTCATCACCAACACGGCCGCCGTGAGCGCCGTCGACCAGGCCGACCCCGCAGAAGACAACGACAGCGCCGCACGGACCCTGACGGTCACCGGCAGCGACCTGGTCCTGGCCATGACCCTGGACGACGATGCACCCCGCGAGGGCCAGGACATCCTCTATGTCCTGACCGTGACCAACGACGGGCCCAATCCCGCCACCGGCATCCAGGTTACCGACCTGCTGCCGACCGGACTGACCCTGAAGAACGCCAACCCCGACCAGGGCACCTACGACGCCGGCACGGGCGTGTGGGACATCGGCGACCTGGCCGACGGCGACGTAGCCCAGCTGCCCCTGGTGGCCACCACCGATCTGGGCACCGCAGACATGGACATCGTCAACACGGGCACCATCAGCGCCGCCGATCAGATCGACCCCGACACGGCCGACAACATGGCCTCCGTCAGCTTGACCGTCACCGGTGCGCCCCTGACCGATCTGGGCCTGGACCTGACCCTGGACAACGCCGCCCCGGGCGAAGGAGCCCAGGTGAACTTCCAGCTCACCGTGACCAACAACGGCCCCAACCCAGCCACCTCGGTCCAGGTCATGGATCTGATACCCTCCGGCTTGACCTTCAGCGACGCCACCGCCACTTCGGGCGCCTACGATGACGGCACCGGCGTGTGGGACATCGGCGACCTGGCCGTGGGGGCCTCTGTTGGATTGACCCTTTCGGTCACTACGGATCTGGGCACCGCCGGCCTGACCTTCACCAACACCGCCGCCGTCACGAACCTGGACCAGGACGACACCGAGTCCGCCAACGACTCCGGATCGGTGCAGCTCACGGTCCAGGGACTGGATCTCCAGCTCGCTTCCGATGTGGACAACTCCACCCCCATGGGCGGGGACGTGGTGAACTTCACCATCACCCTGAGCAACCTCGCCACGGTCCTGGCCACCGGCATCGGCGTCCAGACCACGCTGCCCGACGGAACCACGCTGCTGGACGCGACCGCGGGACAGGGCGTCTTCGACCAGGACACCGGTCTCTGGCAGGTGGGGTCCCTCGCCGGCGGGGAAACCGTGGACCTGGTGCTGCAGGCCCGTGTGGACGCCATCTTCGCCAGCGAACCCCTGAGTCAGACCGCCGTCATCACCTCGGTGGACCAGACCGACACCCAGACCACCAACAACGCCGCCGACGCGGTCATCATCGTGGCGGGAATCGACCTGGAAGTAGTCAAGACCGTGGACGTGACCATTTCCGGTGAGGGTGATCCGGTAACGTACACCATCACCGTCACCAACACCGGCACCGGAGACGCCACCGGAGTCCAGATCACCGACATCCTGCCCGCCAGCATAAACTTCACCTCGGCCGTAGCCACCCGGGGCGCATATACCCTGGGCACGGGCATATGGAACATCGGCGACCTCGCGGCCTCGGCACAGGCTGTCCTGACCATTTCCTGCACCGTCGCCGACGGGACCGGCGGCACCCAGGTGACGAATTTCGCGGCGGTGACCGCCAGCGACCAGGCCGATGCGGTGACGGGCAACAACAGCGACACGGCGACCTTCAACGTGATCGCGCACCTTCAGGAAGGCACTGTCCAGTACTGGACCGGATCCGGCGCCACGGCGCTGATGTGGCCCGGCGTCACCGAACGATCCCAGGTTCTGGCCCTGACCCTGACCAACCAGGGCGCCGACGACGACGTCGTCACTTCCCTGACCCTGACCAACCTGGCCACCGGTTCCGGTACCCAGGCCCAGCTCGATGCCCAGTGGCAGGAACTGACCCTGCGCTGCACGCGGCGAGACGGAGCCGTGGTCGCCAACCAGCCGGTCACCGGCACCTTCAGCGACGGACGGATCGTCTTCGGCGATCTGGGCTGGAACATCGCCCCGGCCGACACCCTGGACATCCTGGTCCAGGGCGCCCCCTCCCTGGCCGCGCCGGACAACAGCCGCCTGCTCCTGGGACTGGCCGATCCCCTGGATGTGGCCGTCACCCAGGACGTCTCGGCCTCCGGACCCTGGCCCCTGACCGACGGTTCGGTCATCGTCGTGGACGGGTTCACTGCCGCCCAGGCCGCCGTGATCCCCGTGCCAAGCGTGCTGTTCCCCGTGGGCTCGGCCAACAACCTCGCCCTCGCCGTCGACTTGCCCGGCAACGGCTACCTCGGAGACACCCTCTACGGTCTGGGGGTCGTGAACTACGGCACCGCCCAGCCCCAGCAGGACATCAGCCACATGCGGGCCTGGACCGACGACGGCGACGGAACCTTCGACCCGGGCATGGACATCCTCCTGGGTTCCCTGGCCTTTTCGGGCGAGCTGTGGCAGATCTCGGGCCTCAACACGACCATCCCCCCCGGCGGCCAGCGCATCTTCATCACCGTGGACATCGCCGAGACGGCCCGGCCTACCACCGACATCAGGCTGGGCCTGCCCGCGGGCGCCGGCACCGCCGTCGAGATGTTCAGCGACAACGACGGTCCCCTCGACGCCCCTCTGGACAATCCCGGCACTCAGGGCATCAACGTCACCGACCGCATCATCCTGACCGCCGACTACGTCCACTCCGGTTCCATACGGCCGGGGAGCAGGGATCTGACCCTCCTGCAGTTCGTCCTGACCAACACCTACGCCGTGGACCAGCCCCTGCAGGGACTGACCGTGACCAACACCGCCGCCGGCCCCGGCGGACAGACCCGCCTGGACCGGCTGTGCCGCCAGGTGATCCTGCGCCTGGACGGCAACGACAACGGCATCCTGGATGACCTGGGCACAGATCCCCAGCTCGCCAGCGGAACCTACGACGGCGGTCAGGTCGTGTTCACAGGCCTGAACCAGGTCCTGCCCGCGGATGCGGGTGTCCGCCTGTTCGTCACTGCGGACCTGGATCTGCTGGGCGTGGCCGACGGCGACGCCGTCAGCGCGCAGGTGGGCGATGCCTATGACGTGGACATTCCCGGCGCCACCCTGGTGGCCAGCTGGCCCCTGGTTTCGGGAGCCGAGTGGATCGTCGACGGCCTGGTAGCCGACCAGGTAGGCATCGGCACCGTGCGGACCATGACCCTGGGACCCGACGACGGTCCGGTCCTGGCCATGGACCTGACCCTGCCCGGCAACGGCGGCCTGGGCGACCAGCTGCAGGGCATCACCTTCGTCAACCAGGGCACGGCCGACGCCACGGACGTGGCCCTGGCCAGGCTGTGGGCCGACGGCGGCGACGGCACCTTCGACGGTGGGGCCGGCGACGATGAGATCATCGGCCCACTCAACATCGACGGCGACACCTGGGCCAGCACCGTGCTGGCGCGGTCCCTGCCGGCTGACGGATTGCGGTTGTTCGTCAGTCTCGACGTGGCCGATACTCCCCACGACTCGGTCACCGTCCAGCTCACGGTGCCGGTCAACGGAATTCTCTTCGCCTCCAGCAACGACGGGCCCCTCGACACCGCCGTACCCGCGGGCGGAACCCTGATCATCAGTACCTCGCCCCTGCGTTCGACCGTCAGTTTCGACACCCAGGCCTCCAACGTCGGCCAGACAGGTACGATCACCATGACCGTGACCAATGCCGGCGCCGAGGTGGTTTCCGGCATCGTGCCGGTCCTGCAGGCCGACGACCGCGACGGAAGCATCGATCTCCAGGATCCCGTACCGGCGGTCCTGGGCGACCTGGCACCGGGCGACGCGCAACAGATCACCTGGTCCTACACGGGCACCGGCGCCGGGACCGTCATCCTGACGGGAAACGCCTCCGGCACCGTCAGCGGTTCGCAGGTGCGGCGTTCCATCCAGACGCCGACCGCGCCGCACCGGATCTTCAATCCCGTGGACCATATCGAGCTGTACCCCACGGTGAACCTCCCGTTCTCCATCAACCGCGGCCAGGGCGGCCTGGTACCCCTGACCCTGACGTTCATGAACCCCGGGGACACCGACGTGGCGGATGCCCAGCTGACGGGTCTTTCCCTGCGCTTCATGGAAACGCCCTCCGGGCCGGACATCGTGCCGTCCGACCTGATCGACCGGGTGACCATCAGCGAAGGCACCGATATCTATCTGGACCGCACCGACCCGCCGAGCGACGGTTCGCGGCTGGATCTCATCTTCGACCGGGCCGTACGCATCACCAGCGAGGAGCCCGTGACCCTCGGCGTGAGATTCGATCTCGACCTGAATTCGACCGCGCCCTCGTTCCTGATCAGCATCACCGATGCCTCCTGGTTCGCCGGCAACGACGCGGTGGACATGCGCAGCGTACCTGTCCAGCTCGGCGAGGGCGCCTTCCCCGTGCAGACGGGACAGGCGACCCTGGTGACGCCGGCCACCGGCCTGGATGTCGCCGTACCCACCGGAGAGGAAATCCCTGCCGCACCCGGCCAGATGGATGTTCCCCTGCTCAGGGTCAGCTTGGCCAACAGCACGAGCAACGACAACTCCTCCACCATCGAGGTGGGGCGCATGACCTTCATCCTGCGCGATGACACAGGCACCGCCTTCTCCCATCCCGACAGCCTGCTGGACCGGGTCGTTCTGCACAGCATGTTCCTGGACCACTACAGCGGCCCGGCCGTCGTCACCGACGACTCCCTGCTCACCCTGCTGCTCTCTCCCCCGGTCACCGTTCCCGGCGGAGGAACCCTGGACCTATTCCTGCAGGCCGACCTGTCGGACCGCATGCCGCTGGGCCCCTTGACCCCCGCCTTGACCGGTCCCGGGGGCGTCGATGCCCGTGACGGAAACATGAACAATCCCGTGCCCGTCACCTTCACGACGGCCGCGTCCGGACCGCAGGTGCTCGTCCTCGCCCCGGCAACCACGGTGATCGTCTCCGGCCACGGGCAACTTCCCGCCAACCTGGCCCGTGGCGCTCGCGACGCCATGGCCCTGGAGTTGACCCTGGCCAACACGTACCCCTCCGGCAGCACCGCCATCGCCTGCGACGGCCTGGTCCTGAAGTTCCTGGGCGCCGATCACGGTCCTCTTGACCCCGACCTCTACCTCGACCGCATTCGTGTCCGCAGCGGAGACGCCTATCCCGGCTTCATCATCGAACCCGAAGCGACGGACGGGATCGTCACCGTGCCCCTGGCCGAGCAGGTCCTGGCCCCGTCGGGACCCGAGGTCGTGCTGGATGTCCTGCTCGACCTCAAATCCGACGCCCCCGCCGGGGCCCTGGAAGTCGTGGTGGACAACGTGAGTATCCAGGCCCATGACGATGTCACCGGCTTGCCCGTGGCCTGTGTTCGACCGGACGGCGGACTCCCCTACGTCTCCTCCGGCACGACCTGGATCGTGCCACCGGCCGATGAGCTGCAGGTCGCCTTCCAGGACCTGATGCCGCCCCTGCTGGCCCCGGAAAACGGTTTCACATCGGTCATGGGCTTCGACCTGCTCAACCCCGCCGCCGACGGCCACGGCGCCGTCGACCTGGTCACATTGACCCTGGGTCAGGCCGCCGAACCGGCCAAGCGGGCGCCATCCCACCTGGGGAACCTGGTGGCGGCCGTCCGCCTGCGATCCGGAGAGGATATTCTGGCCTCCGCGGCGGAGCTGGACCCTGCGGCCGACACCGCCGTCCTGACCCTCGACCAACCCCTGACCCTGGCCGCCGGACAATCGCAGCAGGTCGTCGTCGAGATCACCGCTCGCGAAGGCGGATCGGGGGACGGCCTTCAACTCGAGGTCCAGGCCGACGGCATCCAGGCGGTCCAGGAGGGCTCCGTCGGCTCGCCCGTCCATCTATCGCCGGCCGAAGGCACCTCCTTCCCCTTCGTCACCCAGGTGGGCAATCTGGGGGCGCAGGAATTCGAGTCCTCATTCATCAACTTCCCCAACCCCTTCGGCGCCGGCCGCCAGGCTACGACCTTCTCATATGTGTTGCCGGCCGACGCACGG
>CAYPVD010000131.1:0-8411 GCA_964414055.1 uncultured Fibrobacteraceae bacterium | reverse complement strand
CCGGCAATCAACGTGCTGGCCATCATCCTGACCGCGCGTGTCCTGGGCCTGGAACTGGGCGTGGGCCGGGCGGTCGGGGCCGTTGTGTTCAGCATCATCATCGGCTTGCTGATGCACCTGTTCTTCCGCCACGAGGAGCAGGAGAAGCTGCCGGCCGCGGTCGCCATGCCCGATGACGATACCGCACGCCCGCTATGGCGGACGGCCCTCCATTTTTTCGCCATGGTTGCGGTGCTGATCTTCGGTACCTGGAGCGGTGCAGACGGCGGCGGGTTCTTCCACGCGGTCTTCGCGGTCAAGTGGTGGTTGGCCGGTGCCGGCGGCTTGGCCCTGGGCGTGATCCTGGGCGCCTGGTTCGGTTTTGCCTGGTGGCGCCTGGGGGTGGTGGCGGCCGCGGTGGCCGGGCTGAGTCTCGTGCCCGGCATCAGCCCGCTGATTCCCTTCACGGCCGGCACCGTGGGTTTGGGCATCGCCGCGAGCTTCGAAAAGGGCGAAAACCGCCAGTGGCTGGAGCAGAGCTGGGGCTTCACCAAGCAGATCCTGCCCTTGCTGCTGGCCGGGGTGCTGGTTTCGGGCCTGCTGCTGGGGCGGCCGGGTCACGAGGGGTTGATCCCCTCGGCCTGGGTCGCCGGTCTGGTGGGCGGCAATTCCCTGGCCGCGAATTTCTTCGCGGCCATCTCGGGGGCCTTCATGTACCTCGCCACCCTGACCGAGGTTCCCATTCTGCAGGGTCTGCTGGGCAACGGCATGGGCCAGGGTCCGGCGCTGTCGCTGCTGCTGGCGGGGCCGGCGGTCTCGTTGCCGAGCATCCTTGTGCTGCGCAGCGTCATGGGTGGCAGGAAGACCGCCCTTTACATCATCCTGGTCGTCATCATGGCCACCATCACGGGCATGATCTTCGGGACCATGTACGGACAAGGAGTGTGATTTTGAGGGAACTGCTGATTCTGGGCACCGGCTGCGCCAAGTGCTCCCAGCTGGAGGTCAATGCGCGTGAGGCCGTGGCGGGGACGGAGGCCGAGGTCCGCCACGTTTCTGACATCGGTGAGATCATGAAGTACGGGGTGATGATGACCCCGGCCCTGGTCATCGACGGCCAGGTGAAGTCCGTGGGCAAGGTGCTGCCCGTGGAGGAGATCAAGGGGCTGCTGTGAGCCGACCGAAGGTCCTGTTCCTGTGCACGGGCAACTCTTGCCGCAGCCAGATGGCCGAGGGCTGGGCGCTCGCCCTGCGTCCCGGCGACATGGAGATCTGGTCGGCCGGCGTCGAAACCCACGGCCTGAATCCCCTGGCGGTCAAGGTCATGGCCGAGGCAGGTGTGGATATATCCAACCATCGTTCCAAGCTGGTGGATGACCTGCTGGACATCCCCTTCGACCTGGTGGTCACCGTCTGCGACAATGCGCGCGAGAGCTGCCCCGTGTTTCCCGGCACGGCCAGGGTGATCCACCACGGCTTCGAGGATCCGCCCTGCCTGGCACGCGAGGCGGCCGACGAGGAAGAGGCCCTGGTCCATTACCGCCGGGTGCGGGACGAGATCCAGGCGTTTATCGTCGGCCTGGACGTGTGAGGCGGCTTTCTCCCGTCACCGCAACTGGATGATCTTCCTGATCAGTTCCCGGTCCAGACCAGGCCCACGCAACCTCAATCGCGCATAGTACACGCCGCTGGCGGGCCGCTGCCCCCGGTCGTCGCGGCCGTCCCAGGACACGGTGTGCAGTCCTGCGTCCATTTCCTCCCGCAGCACCGTGCGCATGCGCATCCCCCGCACATCGAAGACCTCCAGCCGGACCGCAGCCCGCGCGGGCAGGCTGAAGTTGAACACCGTGGACCCATGAGAGGGATTGGGGGCCGGGGCCGCGAACTGCACACGGGCCGCGTCGGTCCCGGTGCCGGGTCCGTCACCCACACCCGTGACCACATCCTCTTGGCAGCCGTAGCAGCCCGTGTTCCGGGGATCGTGGCCGGACATGGGCCAGGGTGTGTTCAGGTTGCTCGCATTGAAACCGAGCACGACAAGAGACGGATCCGCACGGGTCAGATAGACCCCTTCGAGCCGGTAATCGTGATCGATGTCGCCGAAGGCCGGGCTGAAAGACACGGCACCGGGCAGGGCGTAGGGCCAGGCGACAGGCACGGCGCTGGTTACGTTCCAGGCCCAGATGTTTCCCGAGTCGGAACCGGCCAGAATCTCGTAATTCCCCAAGTCGATGTTGGCCACCGCGGGCATGCCCCGCAGGGGCAGGCCGGGGTCGGCGGTCACAGGGAAGCCCATGACCGGCAGACCGTTGTGGTCATAGGCCTGCACGGTCCCGTCCCGGGATGTGGCTGCCAGTTCGGGTTCGATCGTACCGACCAGCGGTGCCAGGGCGATGCTGGTCAGGGGAAAGCCTGTACTGGTGGCCACCGGGAAGCCGGGCATGTCCGACCCCGTATCGTCCAGCAGGTACATCCAACCGTCGGCGGTGGGGACGGCGATTTCCACGTCCCCGTCCTGATCCATATCGGCCAGTGTGGGCGCGCCGGAGATCGTTCTGCCTAGGTCTCGGGTCCACAGGACGGAAGATGCGCGGAGATCCACCGCCGTCACCGAGGTGTTGCCCGTGACGATGGCCTCGGCCACCCCATCGCCGTCGATGTCGCCGCTTGCGGCCGGCTGATGCAGGTCGTCCATGGGGAAGATCCAGTTGATGGCTCCCGGTGGGGTTTCGCCCCTGTAGTCGAGGAAGACCAGCTTGTAGCCGACGGTGGCCATGAGGGTGCGCGGATAGGGGCCGCCCAGGGCGCCGATGGATACGAACACCGAATCGGCGGGCGAAAGGGTGACCGGGAAGGGATGATAAACTCCATCGGGAACCGTGAAACCTAGGATCCTGCCGTCGGCGGTTCCGGCGAAGATCGTGGGAACGCCGTCCCCGTTCAGATCGCCGATGGCCACCGGTCCGCGGGTCAGGGGAGTTCCGGTTGCCAGAGGCCAGCCGGGATACGGGGTGCCGTCATGCTGGTAGATGTTGATCCGGTTCGCCTCGTCGGTGAAGACGATTTCCAGGTCTCCATCCCCGTCGAGATCCGCCACTGTCGGGTCGCACAGGGGGTCCACAACCAGGGCCACCGGGAAACCCGGTTTCAGGTTGGGGTAGCCGGGGTCGTTACGCCACTCCGCGTCGAAGAACAGGGGATCGGTTTCCCCGCTGAACACGTTTCCGTCCCCATGGGACCAGATCTGGGCCATGCGCCACCCGTGAGCGGGATCGGCTGCCAGGGCGGTCGGAGGGATCAGCAGGGAGGAGGGCGCCGTGTCCGCGAAGCTCATGGGCTCGTCCCAGCCGTAGGGGTCGGAGGCCTCCGCTTCCTGGAAGGCCGGGGCGGGTCCGGACCAGCCGGTGATGACGAAGCGGTTGTCCGATGCCCAGATCATGCCTTGGAGACCGTCGAGGGACCAGGCGATGTCCGCTTCGACATCCCACGTCCCGCCGGCGTCCGCGGAGTAGCGGGCGCCCAGGCCCAGGAGGGTGTAGCTCTGGGTGGCTTCGCTCCACAGGCGGCGCAGGTAGCAGACCTGGATATCGCTGGAAAAGGGCGAGGCCGCCAGCACGGCGCCGGATTCGGACACGCCGTTGCCGCCGGAGGCGAGGACGACTTCCGTATCCCATGCGGCCAGGCCGCCGGCGCCGCGGTTGGTGCAGCGGCGGTAGCTCACACTGTGGTCACGGGCCGGGTCGGAGATGAAGAAGGTCCAGGCCAGGTGGACCACGCCTCCGAAACCGACGGCGATATGGGGCGGGGCGAGGGATCCGTCGGTGTCGGGGTACTTGACCAGGGCGTAGGGGGTCTCGAAGCTGGTCCCGCCATCGGTGCTGCGGGTGTACCAGACCCGCTCGCTGGTGTCCCGACTGCTTTTGGCCGCCAGGTAGAGGTTGAAGCCCTGGTAATTGACGGCGTCGCAGACCAGGTCGGGGTGGGAAAACCAGGTCGTACCGGTGCCCGGCAGGACTTCCAGTGCGGGTCCCCAACTGGCCGTGGCACCCTGGGTGGAGGCGGCCGACAGGAAGATGCTGTCGGGATTGCTCTGGTTGGTGCGCCGATAGGCGACATAGCAGGTCTCCCCGGCTACCACGATGCTGGGTTCGTGGTAGGTGATTTCCGTGAAGATGCTCGACAATTCGCCCCAGAGCTGGAAGCTGTCCCCGCCGTCCAGGGAACGGTACACCTGGATCTGCATGCCGCCGACGGGGAAATAATGTTCGACGGCGATGTAGATGTCCCCGAATTCGGAAATGGCGATGTCATCATCGGCCGGCCCGAGGATCGCATCCACGACGATGTCATCGCCCCCACGGATGTCGAACGGTATTCCGGAGACCGGAACCGCGGCCAGGGTCGTCAGGATGAGGATGAGGATGGCGGACGGCAGGGCACGTGAGATATGGCGGATCCGGTTCTGGAACATGACGGTTCTCCCTCCATGATATCGCCACATAATGATACCATATAATCAGGACACAAAGACGAACAAATGATCCGGTTCCGTGGGATATTAACTTGTTTCCGGCGAGCGGCTCCGCCATTTTCACCCCGACCCGAGCATCAAGATTCGTCCCCGACCTGATCCTGGAGGTCATCCCGTGGGAAAAACGAAGATCATCCTGCCTGTCCTGATTCTGCTGTCGGCCGTCCGGGTCGGCGCTGCCGCGGCCGCCGAGCCCGGCAGGATCAGCGGCTACATGTTCGGCGATTACTACTACATCGTCGCCGACCACAGGGCCGACATCGAGGACATGAACGGTTTCTGGTTCCGCCGCATCTACCTGGCCTACGACAAGGAACTGGACGACGGCCTGTCCACGCGCCTGAAGCTGGAGATGGGAAGCCCGGGCGATTTCAGCACCAGCGAGAAGATGTCTCCCGACATCAAGGATGCCTATCTCAAGTGGACCTGCGGGAGAACGCAGGTGCTGTTCGGCATCTCCGCCACCCCGACCTGGGAAACGGTGGAGAAGATCTGGGGCTACCGCGCGGTGGAGAAAACCCCCGTCGACCTGCAGAAGTTCGGCTCCTCCCGTGATTTCGGCATCTCGGTCAAAGGCAAACTGGGGCGGGCCGGCAAGGTCTATTACCACGCCATGTTCGGCAACGGCAGCAGCAACAAGAGCGAAACCAACAAGCAGAAGAAAGTCATGGGTTCGCTGGGCGCCTGGTTGACGGACAACTTCATCGTCGAGGGCTACGCCGATTTCGACGGCCGCCCCGATCATCAAAACCGCGCCACCCTGCAGGGTTTCGTGGCCTACAAGACCGATCGAGCCCGGGTAGGTTTCCAGTTCATGTACCAGCATCGCCAGATGGGTGCGGGTGAGCCGAGCCTGGACATGAATATCTGGTCGGGGTTCGCAGCCGCGCAGATCACGGGCAAGGTCGCGATGTTCGGGCGGGTGGACATCATATCCGATCCCAACCCGGACGGCGCCGCCATCGCCTACATCCCCTTTGACGAGACGGCCAAGGCCACCTTCATTGTAGGCGGGCTGGATTTTCATCTCTCTTCCCGTCTGCACGTGATGCCCAATGTGGAGCTGGTGGGTTATAGTGCGGTGGATGACGGTCCCGACCCCGACACCGACGTCATCCCCCGGGTGACCGTGTACTACAGGTTCTAGCCCGCGACGAGCAAGGGAGGCGACCACAGCATGTTCCGATCCGCCTCCCGCCCTTGCGTGTCGCCCGGAGACGCCGGTCCGCCTGTGGACCGGAGTTTCCTGATCGATCCCCAGGGCCGGCGCCTCGATTACGTGCGCCTGTCGGTGACCGACCGCTGCAACCTGCGCTGCGTCTACTGCATGCCCGAAGAGGGCCTTGCTCCCTGGGGCTCCGACGGGGGCTTGGGTTTCCCCGAGCTGCTGCGCCTGTGCGCGATCCTCTGCACTGTCGGGGTGGGGAGGATCCGCATCACCGGCGGCGAACCCCTGCTGCGCCGGGGGATTACGGAGTTCATGCGGGACGTGGCACGGTTGCCGCAGAAACCGGAGATCCTGCTGACCACCAACGGCACCCTGCTGGCGGACCACCTGGCCGACCTGGCCGCCGCGGGCCTGCGGCGCGTCAACCTGAGCCTGGACTCCCTGGATCCTGAGACCTGGTTCCGGATCACCCGCCGCCGGGGCTTCGCCAAGGTCCGGCGCACCCTCGACGAGGTCCTGGCCGCCGGTCTGGGTCTGAAGATCAACATGGTCGTACTGCCGGGGGTGAACGACCATGAGCTGGCCGACTTCGTGGCCCTGACCCGGGAACGCCCGCTGACGGTTCGCTTCATCGAGGCCATGGGCTTCGACGGCAGCGGTCGGCCCATGACGACCATGAGCGGTCGGGAGATCCTGGCCCGGCTGCAGGAGTCCTTCAGTCTCGAGCCGGTGCCCCGCCGTTCCGCGGCGGTGGCCGACGAGTTCACCATCGCCGGTTACGCCGGTCATGTCGGCATCATCAGCGGGCACAGCCGCACCTTCTGCCATGATTGCAGTCGCTTGCGCATCGATGCCCGCGGGAGGCTGCGCACCTGTTTGTACGGCCCCCCGGTGGTGGACCTGAAGGATATGCTCATGGGTGGAGCGGCGGACTCGGATATTCTGGCCGGCGTGCGCCGGGCGCTGGCCTCGCGCCAACCCGACGGCTTCGCCGCCCAGGCGGGCCGGTTGGACAGCATGGCGAACATCGGCGGTTGAATTCACGAAGGTGGAACCTTGGGAATCCTGAAAGCCATCTGCATCAGCCCCGAACGGGGCACGGTCAAGCAACCCGTGGTTCAGGCCGAGTTCCGTGCCGGTCACGGTATCGTCGGCGACGCCCATGCCGGTGACTGGCACCGCCAGGTCTCCCTGCTGCCGGCCGAAAGCATCGATAAGGTGCGGGCGCTGATTCCAGCGTTGGCCGACGGCGCCTTTGCCGAAAACCTGGTGATATCAGGGGTATCCCTGGCCGGGGTCACCGTCGGCACACGGCTGTCCGTTGGGCCTGCGGTGCTTGAGGTCAGCCAGATCGGCAAGAAATGCCATCAAGGCTGCGAGATCCAGCGTATCACCGGAGACTGCATCATGCCCCGCGAAGGCGTGTTCTGCCGGGTTTTGACCGGAGGGCAGGTGGCTGTGGGTGCCGAGGTCGTCCTGCTGCCTGCAGCCGCGGTTGCCGGGGGTGAATCATGAGCGCGCGGACCCGGTTGCCGGAGTTGACGCCCTATGCCCGCGCCCTGGAATTGATCGCCCGGTCGGTTAAGCCACTGGGCGGCGAAACAGTCCCTCTCGAAAAGTCCCTGGGCCGTTTCCTGGTCCGGTCGGTCAAGGCCCGCCATCACGCGCCCCGTTTCGAGCAGTCGTCCATGGATGGTTTCGCGGTGCTCGCCGGAGACTTGGTCCAGGCGGGTGGCCTGACGCCGGTCACCCTTAGGATCGTGGGCGAGATACCCGCCGGAAGCCGGCCCACCAGGCGCTTGCAGGCCGGTGAAACCATCAGGGTGTTCACCGGCGGCCGGTTGCCCACAGGCGCGGACGCGGTGGAGATTGTCGAGGTGGTTTCGGTTCAGGGTGATCAGGCCACCTTCAGCAATCCGGTCACCCCGGGACAGAATGTACGCCAGGTGGGAACGGAGTACCGGCGCGGAGACGTCATTCTGCCGGCGGGGATGCAGATCACGCCGCCGGCAGTCGGGGTGCTGGCATCCCTGGATGCGACATCGGTGGCGGTTGGCAGGTTGCCCCAAGTAACGGTGATCACCATGGGCGATGAGCTGGTGGGACCGGACGAGCCGCTGGCGCCCGGCAAGATCCGTGACGCCAACGGTCCGGCCCTGAAGGCGGCCCTGCAGTCCCTGGGCATCAAACGCGTATGGCACCGTCGGGTCGGAGATCGCAAGGCGGCCCTGCATGCTTCGCTGGCCGCGGCTTTGCGGCGCAGCGACCTGGTCATCACCGTCGGTGGCGCTTCGGTTGGCGATCATGACCACGCCGAGACTGTCGGCAGGCGGCTGGGCATCGAATTCCTGTACACCCGGGTGGCCGTCAAACCGGGCAAGCCCAACATGTTCGGTCTGGCTCCCGACGGCACACCGGTGTTCTCCCTGCCCGGCAATCCGGTCTCGGCCCTGGTGGGATTTCACCAGCTGGTCAAACCGGCTTTGCGGCTCATGATGGGGGGCGGGGATTTGGCGCCGCAAGCGATACCTGCGGTTCTTGGCGTTACCGCGGCCCGGATCCCGGCGCGTCTGGAGTGGCTGCGGGGAAACCTGGAACCGTCCCGGGACCGGATCCTGGCGCGGCCGGTTTCACGCCAGGAGTCCCACATGCTCAGCGGCCTGGCCCTGGCCGATCTGCTGGCGGAAATTCCCCGTGGTCAGGGGGAGATCCCCGCAGGGGATATCATCAAGG
>CAYPVD010000130.1:0-8442 GCA_964414055.1 uncultured Fibrobacteraceae bacterium | reverse complement strand
GCACAGTGATGTGTTCAGCCGAGTGGTACTAATAAGCCGTGCGGCTTAATCATCTCCTTTTCTTCACGGAAAAGGGGCGGGCATGTAAGTGAATCTCGCTACTCTCCATATTCAGTTGTCTTAGGACAGTGATTTTTCGGCGGCGATAGCGCGCGGGAACCACCTGTACCCATTCCGAACACAGAAGTGAAACTGCGTTGCGCCGATGGTACTGCAGGGTCGCCCTTGTGGGAGAGTAGGTCACCGCCGGATTCTTGAAAGCCCCCGACATATGTCGGGGGCTTTTTTTGTTTGGTTGTTCAGCTCGAGCCTCTATTTTGAGCCTAACCGACTGACCCCGCTGGAAAGGAATCGCGCATGGATGTGTCCCGGATCAAGAACAGGCTGCAGGGGATTTTTTCCGCCCACACCGAGGACTCCGGCCGGATGCTGAGGCTCAATGAGCCGGAGGTATTCGGTCTCCTGCAGGAACTGGGCCTGGCGACGGCTCCCTACGCCTTCTGCCCCGCCGACGCGGATGCTGACGCGGTGGCCGAGTGGGCCGAGGAGGCCCTGCTGCTGGCGCAGGGGCCGGGGAAGCTGTTGTTGAAGGTCACCGGGCGCGAGATCCTGCACAAGACCGAGATCAAGGGTGTGCGAGTGCTTTCCGGAGATGAGTGTTCCAGGCCCGACGCCCTTGTCCAGGCGAAAGAGAGGATGCTCGAGGAAGTTGCTGCCAAGGTGGACGCCGGATTGATCGAGGGATTCCTGGCCGAGGGTTTCGTGGCTCACCGCCCCAATATTCCCGGGCAGGAAGTCCTTTTGAGTCTGCGGCGCGATCCTGCTTTCGGTCCGGTTGTGATCCTGGGAATCGGCGGCACGCTCACCGAATGGTACGGGAAGGGCTGTGCCGGCGGCAGTACGCTCATCATGCCCGCGGCGGGATTCGACGAGGAGATGGCCCTTTCCGCCCTGTCCGCTCATCCCCTGCTGTCTCTATTGTGCCGACCCTCCCGGCTGTACCCCACGGCTCCCCTGGGCGTGGAGGAATTGACGGGAATCATGGCCCGGCTGGCCGAACTCGGCCGGGACCTGGAAGAGGATGATGATCTCCCCTGGAGCCTGGCCGAGATCGAGATCAACCCTGCGGTAGCCAGCGAGGGCCGGCTGGTGGCCCTGGACGGTGTGGGCGCTTTGGAGGTCGCCGTGGCGACCGCGACCGACCGTCCGGTGGAAAAAATCAGGAACCTGCTGGAACCCGACAGTGCCGTGGTCCTGGGGGTGAGCGCCAAGGGCTCCAACCCAGGCCGCATCATCCTGGACAATCTCTTGCGGTCGCCGGGTTTGGCTCCTGAACAGCTGGCGGTCGTTCATGGCCGGGAGAAGGAGATCGCCGGGGTTCCCTGCTATACGGATGTATCCTCCCTGCCGCAAAAATACGATCTGGCCGTGGTCTCCATCCCCGCCGAGGGCGCCTTGTCGGCCATCGAGGACCTGGTGGCCGGGGACAAGGCCGAATCCATCATCCTGATACCCGGTGGTTTCGCCGAGGCGGGGCGCCAGGATCTGGCCGTGGCCATCGAAGGCGTGCTGGACGCCTCCCACCGCAACCCCGGCGGCGGCCCGGTGATGGTCGGGGGAAATTGCCTGGGCATCGTCTCGCGAGACAACTACAACACCTTCTTTCTGCCGACCTACAAGTTGCCCTTCAACCCCGGTCGGGGCGAGAACCTGGCCCTGATCAGCCAGTCCGGAGCCTATCTGGTGACCTTCGCCAGCAACTACGACGGGCTGATCTCCCCGCGGGCCAGCATCAGCTTCGGCAACCAGATGGATCTGACGGTTGCGGATTTCCTGGAACATTTCCTGGCCGAACCCGAGGTCACAGTCATGGCCTGCTACGTGGAGGGTTTTCGTGACGGCGACGGCGTGCGTTTCCTGGAATTCGCCCGTGCGGCCCGGGAGGCGGGCAAGCGGGTGATCGTCTTCAAGGCCGGCAAGACTCCTTTGGGCGCCCAGGCCGCCGCCAGCCACACCGCTTCCCTGGCTGGGAACTACGCCGTGGCCAAGTCCTGCCTCGAAGGCGCCGGCGTTGCCGTGGCCGAGAGCCTGGAGCATTTCGAGGACCTGATCATGACTTTCACCCTGCTGGCGGGGCGTCCCGCGGCGGGGCGCCGGACGGGAATCATCAGCAACGCCGGGTTCGAGTGTTCGACGGTCATGGACCGACTCGAGGGTCTCTCCCTGGCGGTCTTCGATGAAGCCACACAGGCGCTGTTGGATGAGGTCCTGCCGCCGTTCGCCCACCGGAGCAACCCCATCGACTGCACGCCCATGACCGGGACCGACGCCTTTGTCGCCGCCTGCGGCGCGATCCTGGACAGTCCGGCGGTCGATGCGGCCATCCTGTCCTCGGTGCCGGTCACCCCGGCCCTGAACAATCTGCCCCGGGCTGCCGACGGGAGCCACCCCGAGGATCTGGATGATCCCCGTTCCCAGCCCCGTCAGATGATGGACGTTATGGATGGTTCCGCTAAACCGGCGGTGGTCGTGGTCGATTCCGGTAACATCTATGATCCCATGTGCCGTATGCTCCTGGCCGCCGGAGTGCCGGTTTTCCGCAAGATCGACCGGGCCGCCCGGGCCTTGGCCGCCTTCTGCGCCGAAACAAAGAGGTCGTCATGAAAAAGTTCTGGATCGTGTTTACCGTCCTGGTTGTCCTCATCGGGGGCGGCATGTTCACGTTATGGAAGGTGGTTTCGGGTCTGCAGGAATCGGTCGCTCCCATAGAGGGCGGTGTGCTGGTCTGGAAGGCCCAGGGCGCCCTGACCGAGGAAAGGGACGACAGCTTCGTGGGGCGCATACGGGGGGGGGACCAACCGGTCATGCGGGAGGTCCTCCTGGCCCTCAAGCGGGCCGAGACGGACGATCGCATCCACGGGCTGGTCATGGACATGGAGGGGCTGGAGGTGGACTGGGCCAAGCTGGAGGAGCTCCAGGAGGCCGTGCGTGATTTCTCCGGCAGCGGTAAGCCGGTGGTCGCTTATCTGGACGGAGGCATGACCCGCGACTACGCCCTCGCCGCCCAGGCGCCCCGTGTGGTGCTGTCGCCCGAGGCCAATCTCATGGTGCTGGGCGTGGTGGCCGAGCTGGATTTTCTCAAGGACACCCTGGGCAAGCTCGGCATGAAGGCCGACTTCATCCACATCGGGCAATACAAGAGCGCGCCCGAGCGCATGACCCGCGACAGCGCGTCCGACGCCAACCGGACCATGGTCGGTTCCATCGTGGATGACCGGTACAACGCCCTGGTAGACATGCTTTCCCGGGGTCGTGGGGTCGATTCTCCGGTGGCTGCGGGATGGATCGACCAGGGCATGTTCGACGCCAGGGGCGCGGTCGCCGCCGGCATGGCCGATACCCTCATGTACTGGAACGACCTGCTGGACGAGGAATTCCCGGACGAGCCGGTGACCTATCTCGATGACTATGTCCTGGATCTTCCTGCCGCCCGGAAGGATGCGCCCCGGGTGGCCCTGGTCAACATCAGCGGGATCATCATGCCCGGTCCCAGCAAGTTCGACAACCTGCAGGGCAAGATCGCCGGCAGCGAGACGGTGATCGAGCAGCTGCAGAAGGTCCAGGACGACGAGGACATTCAGGCCCTGGTGCTGCGGGTGGACAGTCCGGGTGGCAGCGCCCTGGCCAGCGATCTGATCTGGGAGGAGGTCCGCAAGGTCAAGGACCGGATTCCTGTCATCGTTTCCATGAGCGGCATGGCCGCCAGCGGGGGCTACTACGTGTCCTGCGGCGCCGATTCCATCTTCGCCGATCCCGGCACCTTGACCGGTTCCATAGGGGTCTATGCCGGCAAGCTGGACCGCAGCGGCATGTACCGCAAGATCGGCGTGAACCGCGAGTTCATAACCAGAGGGGAGAATGCCCTGTTCTTCTCCGACGAGGGCGGGTTCACTCCCAACCAGCGCAAGTTATTCGAATCGCAGCTTTCCGGTTTCTATGAGCGATTTCTGGCCAAGGTCGCTGACGGTCGCCACAGCACGCGGGATCAGATCCATGCCATCGCCCAGGGCCGTGTGTGGACGGGGGCGCAGGGCAGGGAGCGCGGTCTGGTGGATGGACTCGGCGGTTTGCTCAGGGCGCTGGATTCCGCCAAGTGGAGCATCGGCCTGACCAGCGACGATCACATAGCGTTGGTCACCTACGGCAAGCAGATGAGCTGGATGGAAAGGATGCTGCTGAAGTCCCTCCGCGACGGCAACGCCCATGCCCGGGTGGGCATCATGTCCCTGTTCGGCGGTGCAGATACCCGTGCCCTGGCAGATTTCATCGAACTGGCCGATGCGCCGGCGCGGGAGACTTTCGCGGCGGCCGCCCTGCTGGACGGCCGGCCTGTGGCGATGATGCCGTATCTGATCCGCTGGCGCTGAGTCGGAAGTAGTTCTTCAGGTCCAGACCCTCGGGAAGGTCGCGCACGAGGTGCGCGGCCTTTCTCTCGTCCGCCGACGGTGTGCAGACCAGGGGCGGTGCCGCTCCCCACAGGCAGTGGTCACGGTCCCGGCTGTGCCCCCACAGCAGCAGGGTGTGCCCGAGCTCGTGGACCATGCCCCGTATGACGTAGGTGCTGTCCCGAGCGGTACGGTAGTCGTCACCCACGGCGATGTTCATGCGCACGGGGTCGCCGTGCACGTCGTGGCGGGTCAGCTGCACCCGCAGGGTGGGGGACATGTGTGCCCCGGCGTAATGGAGCAGGCGCACGCCCCAGTCGGCGTCCTCGTCCAGGGTGAACCACGGGGCGTGTTCGGCCCTGTTCCAGATGGCGACCGCCCGGGCCAGGCAGGCCGAGAGGTCGACTTCACCGCTGCGGTGATTGCCGCACCTGACGGGCACGGGATAATCCTGCCAGTGACGCATGACGTGATCGAAGTAGCCGGCCGTCAGGTCTTCCACCAGGTCCAGCAGATCGTCGTAGCAGGGGGAATCCACCGGGGATTTCGGCAGGGGGACCGGCTGGGCCTTGGTGTCGGCGATCCGGCACCTGAAGGCGTGCCACAAGGTCGTGTCCGCCGGTGTGAAGATGACCCGGGACGGCAGGGGAGGTGCCGGGGTCAGTGTCCAGGCGGCCTGTCGCGTCCGGCACTGCCGCTTGGCCATGGGCAGCCACGCCAGGTCCGCCGACCCGTGGGCAGGGGTTTGCGTGCTGCCGGGAGGGTTTTCGGCGGCCATGCGCCAGGACCAACGGTGGCCACGGGCGTAGATGGCTTCTTGGCCTGCCAGGTAGGGCACTCTGGTGGTCAGAACAAGTTCCGGGGCGTCGACGATAGGCATTGGTTGGGAAATTCCTCGGCAGCCGTACACCACAATGGTGGTCAGAAGCACGGCCGCCACCTGTACCCCGGTATGGCAAAGAAATGGCTTGAGCATGGGGGAGCGTATCCCGACCGGGAGAGATGGGCTGCTCGGCCAATGCGATAATCATGCCGTGGAGGCGTCGCCCCTGGTCGGTCGGGGGAGAGTCCTGCTTTGCCGGCTCGAAGGTGGACACGAGAATAAGCACGGCCCCGGGTTGACGCCCGGGGCCGCGATGGACAACGGAGGGAGACAGGGGGCTATTTCCGCTTCTGCTGCATGCCCTCCTGCATCCAGTTCTTGGCCAGGATCAAGGCCACGGGGCTGACCATGGCGATGAGGCCGTAGATCAGCCACATGGGCTGGCTGTGCGTGGGCAGGCCCGTCTCGGGTCGGGGCAGGTACTTGGCCACGAAGAAACCGGAATAGAACCCGGTGATCATCTTGGTCATGAACCAGGGGAACTGCCCGATGCCCATGTAGACGCCGGTCTTGCCTTCGGGGGCGATCTCCGAGATCCACTGCAGGAAGCGCGGCTGCCACATGGCCTCGCCCACGGACATCAGCAGCACATAGGTCAAGAACAGCCACAGGTTGGGTCCGATGGCCAGCAGGAACGTGGGCAGGGCCATGACCAGGGTGCCGATGATCATCATCTTGTAGATGTTGGCGCGGGCGGTCAGACCGGCCACGATGGGCGCCAGGAAGAAGATGATGATGGGATTGAGGTTGCCGAAGAACTCGAAGTACTCGCTGACGATGCCGCCGCGGAAGGCCCGGTCCAGGTAGTAGGGCAGGGTCAGCCAGTTATGGGCGAACAGGGTCTGCACCGGGATCAGGATGAAGATGAAGAAGGTGAACCGCCTGTCCCGGAACGGATGATCGGGGCGGTGGCGCAGGAATTCCCACACGGCCAGCACGGCGAATATTCCGGCCAGGATGAAGCCCCCCAGGCCTCCGGGCAGGATGTCCATCAGTCCCCCCTGGGCTGCAGAGGTCTGACTGCGGACGCCGAATGCCAACGAGGCCAGCGCCAGGATCACAAGGGAGGCGAAGGGCATGTTGTTGATGGAAACCTTGGGGGCGGCGGCTGCGGCCGCCTCGGCATCGGCTGCCTTCTTCTGCTCTTCCTCGGTCTGAAGGGCTTTGGTCTCCGCCTCGACCTTGGCTACGGCTTCGGCGTCGGTCTTGCGCGTCAGGATGGTCATCGTCACCAACAGGGATACCACCATCAGCCCGGCGTAGGTCCAGAAGACCGCGGTCAGCCCGTTGGGCGGAAATACGGTTTCGAACCGGTGGCGGACGAAGGGGGAGACGAAGCCGGAGAAGAAGGCGCCCAGGTTCATCAGGCCGTAGATCACGGCGTAGCCCATGGCCGCGGTCTGGGGATTGGTGTAGCGCTTGACCCCGGCGTAGGCGGCCGGTTGGTACAGGCCGTAGGCGACCACCATGATCAGCAGACCCTGTGACATCAGCAGGAACATGGGAGAACCCAGGCCATGGCCGAGAGGCAGAGTGCCCGACAGTGCGATCAGGGTGCGCCCGACCAGGAACATGGAAAAGGCCAACACCAGGGCCTTGCGGACGCCGATGCGGTCGCTCACCCCGCCCAGGAAGAGCATGGCGAAGGTGATGCCGCCGGTGACGACCGAGTACACCCAACCGGCCTGGGGATCCGTCAGCTGCACGTTTTCCGAGCAGTACTTGCCCAGGATGGTGAGGATGCCGAAGTAGACCAGGCCCTCGAGTACATAGGGGATGTTGACTCCCCACAAGGCCTTGGGAGCCTTGACGAAGGCGACCAGTGTCTGCCCCAACTCATGCAATGAGTCGGCGACGACCTCGCCGGCGGTCTTCTTCTTTTCTGGTATCTTATCGCTCATGGGATAGGGATAGTCCTTTCTTTGGGGAAGAATGTTGTGGGCAACCTTAATACGTTCCCCGCAGGGGGCGCAAGGAGGTTTCCGGCAGCGGGATCCGGGGTCGGGTCAGCCCACTGCCGATTCCAGTTTTTCCCGAATGCGCCGACGTGCGCTTGCCGCCGCTTCTTCGCAGGCGGCGAGGGCCTCGCGGGCCCTTTGCAGGGTCCGGTCGCGGAATTCGGGTTCGTCGCTCTGGTCCAGATCGGCCAGGGCTTCCAGGTTGATCAGGACGTTGTAATAGGCCCCTTCGGCTCCCGCCGTCGCGGTCAGGACCGCCACACCAGCATCGCTGAGGCTGTTGGTGTTGCCGATGGAGCCCATGCGGTCGGCGAGTTCCAGCAATCGCGGGGTCATCTCCAGCACCGACAGCGGGATACGGGTGGCTTCCCGGGTGGCGGCGGCGATGGCCAGATCGCGCTCCTTGGCCTGATCCGGTGTACCTTTGGGCAGCCGGAAGCTGTCCATCACCTTGTTGAAGGCATCGGTGTCCTGATCCATGGCCGTCAGGTAGAAATCCTTGAGATCCTGGGCCTCCTCCGCCATGGACATGACCTCGTCGGAGACGGCGGCATACTTCTTCTTGCCCGCGGTCAGATTGCCCACCATGGCCACCAGGGCTGCCGCCTGGGCGCAGCCGAGGGCCGCGACGGACCCGCCGCCGGGAGCGGGGGAGTCGCTGGACAGTTCGTCCAGGAATTCACGGTTGGTCATGCGGACCAAGGGGCCGTCGGTCAACCCGGCCTGGTACTCGATGATCTTCTCGGTAGGATCGAATGGGGCGATGTCGCACAGGCCCATGCTCTGGATGGCCGTCTCGATGATCATGCGGCGGGGAATGCCCGGGCATTGGCCCGCCTTGCGCAGGAAGTACTTGCCCGCGGCGATCATGTCCCCTTCGGGGATCAGGCCCACCAGCTCGCTGCCGGTGACCCTGACTCCGCGGTCATCGGCGCTCCGGCAGCAGGCCTCGAACGCCTGGTGGGGCTTGGTCACGGCCGTGTCCACGAGGTTCATGGAAACCTGGGCGCGGTCGTATTCGGGGATGACCCAACCCACGGCCTTGCAGGCCTCCAAGCGATAGGGCCCGGGCACCAGGACGGGCTTGCCGTCCTCGTCCCGGACGATCTTCCCTTTCCGGTCGCGCTTGGCCCGGCCCGCTTCCTTGATGTCCAGG
>CAYPVD010000129.1:0-8479 GCA_964414055.1 uncultured Fibrobacteraceae bacterium | reverse complement strand
TCAACTTCAGGGACACGGGGTCCAGCACCCTCACCGACAGGCCGAGTTCGAGGTTTGCCCCCTCCTCGTAGACATCCCACGAACCCAGCAGCAGGAAATCCAGGTCCAGTTCCCCGGCCAGCAGCCGGGCATCCCTGCCGCCGATCATGCCCTGGCTGCGGATCCGATGGCGCCGCAGCACGGGTCTGAGGTCCGGCCCGCTCACCACGTCCAGACCCGCGGCCGCCAGGCCCGCGGTGATGCGCGGCAGCAGCAAACTGCCCGCCTCGCTGCGGCGGCAATAGTTTGCGAACGGCATGACCGCGACGCGGTACCGCTGGGTGGCGGCGACCTGCGCCCGGGGACCGGCTGCCGGACCGGTTCCGGAACAACCGGACGCCAGTTGGATCAGCAGGACCAGCAGCGCCGAGCCCAGCAATGCATGCCTCACGCGTCTCATGCCCTGCCTTTCACGGTGTCAGTCCAGCAGGCTGTCCAGGCACTTGTCCAGGCATCGGCGGGTGACTTCCCCCCGCGAGGCCTGGGCCGTGCCCAGCAGACTCGACCAGAACCCCCGGCTGTCCTCGGACCTGGTGACCGACCACACGGTCTGACCCGTCTCGGTCTCCACCAGGCGCAGGACCACCGTGACCACGTTGACGTTGACCGAACCGCTGCGAACCGAGGTTGATTCGCCCAGCGAGCCCAGGAAGAGCCCCTGGACCCCCAGCTCCCGCCCCAGCTGGACGTACTGATCCCGCGTCAGCTCGGCCGTCCTGACGACCGAGATCTTTTCCAGGGCCTTGGCGACCTCGCCCGGCTCGACCACGTCGAAGGCCTCGCTGGCCAGCAGGGAGTTGACGAAGTACCGCGTGGCCCGGGCCCCGGCCCCCTGGTCGCCCGAGAGGTTCTCGAAGGGGATCACCCCCACCTTCTCGATGAACGAGAAATCGAAGTCCGGATGTACGAACTTTTCGGCTCCCGTTCCAGCGCACCCCGCACAGGCCAGCAGCACAACGGCCACCAAAGCGAATCTCAGCAGTTTCATGTCAGCCACCCATCCGGACTCAGAACCCGGCCCTGAATCCCTGTTGAAATGAGACCGTCCTGGCCCCGCCGCCTCCGGTCAAATCGACCTCGGCAAAGCGTAGATACAGGTAACTACGACTGTTCAGATCAACGTTCATGTTGACGCTCCAGCGCTTGCTGGTGGTGACGCCGCCGGTACGCAGGGCGTACGCCTGGCCGGACAACCGGATCCCCGGGAAGATATTCCATCCCAGTAGGATATCACGGATCACCGAATCGGTGTTCTCCGACACGCCCTGCACGTTGCCGCGCACATGGAACAAGGTGCCTGGGCGCCAGTCCACGGCCACGTTGCCCGTGCGCCTGACCCTCGTGTCGCCGGCCACCCCGCCCGTGCTCTCCTGGTAGCTCCCGTCCAGCGAGACCTTCAGATCCGATCGGGGTTCGGTATCGAAGCCGAAACGGGAATTCCATGTATCGATGCGCACCCCGCCGAGGTGGTCATCCGTGCGCGTCACACCGCTGCCGAGACGGAAATCGAGCCCCGGCAGCAGGGCCATGGTGTTCTCGAAGGAGACCCCCCGTATATCCTGGGCATCCTTCCCCTCCAGGGTGGACCGCCGGTCGTTGACCGACAACGCCCCGCGCCAGGCATTCAGGGGCCGGAAGACCAGGGAATAGCCCACCGAGCGATCGTTCTGGGTCGCCTCGTCCCCGTTGCCTTGCTGCCCGGAGTATTCCACGCGCAGGTGATGGCCGAACACCTGCGAAGGCACGTAGTCGAGACGCCAACCGGCGCCACCGAGGGTACGATCCCCCTGCCGGCCCATCAACTCGCTGTGCTGCAGGGATAGGTCGAGGCTGGTGTGCCACTTCTCCGAGAGCTGGTAGCCCACGCGGCTGTCCATGAGGTTGATGAAGGTCAGACGTTTTTCCCGCGCCATGGCGGGCCGCTCGCGCAGAACCTCCACCTCGGTGACGAAGACCTGGGCCACCTCGTTCAACCCGGCGTTGACCACCTTGACATAACGCTGGTAACTGGTGACGAACGAGATCTCGTAGCGGTTCAGGGCCTGGTTGAACACCTGCACCGGCAGCCGGTCCCACACCTCCCACGTGAGGTTGTCCTCGGAGACGTAGACCGTCCAGCTCACCTGTCGTCCCGAGGGCCGATCGGTGTAGATGTAGAGGCCGGAAACGGGCACCGGCGCCCCCAGGTCCACCCCCAGGTTGGTGTTGACGGCCGCGCCCCCGATGTCGATGGCCGGATCGGTGGGCTCGTCCGTGATGCCGTCGACCAGGCCCGGAACCTCCTCCAGGGGATCCAGGTCCGGGCCGTCGTCCAGGGCGTAGAGCCCCTTCCTGGCCGCGATGAGCTCCAGCACCGTTCCTCCCCCCGGGACCTCGTCCAGTTGATCCAGATACTGGGAAGTCAGCGAGCCGCTCAGGGACAACCGGTCCGACTTCCCGCCCCCGTACTGTCCGCTCCAGCGCAGCAGGTGGCGCAGGTTGAGGGATTTCAGACCGCTGACGAGATTCTCGCTGCGCTGGCGGCTGAAGTTGTAGGAAAGGGTGTTGCGTCGCCGGGAGTAATCGGCGCCGATCTGGAAGCGGCGGTTGCGGATGTCGCGGGCAGCCGGATCATCGGGATAAAACGTGTGCTGGTCCTCGTAACTGATCTTCACCAGCGGATAAGCCGCGTCCTGGGACTGGAGGGAATACAGGAAATCGTCGGTGATGATGGCGGCCTCGCTGCTGGTGGTCACGCGGCGCCGCATGGCCGCCGAGCTGAACTGGAACAGGGGATGGTTCCACCGCAGCTCGCCGGTGGGCTGGATCTCCTCCCGGTAGCTGCCCAGGGAAAGATCCAGATCCTGGTTGTACTTGTAGTACCGCAGGCCCAGGACCAGGTTCAGGTAGGGAGCAAGATCCCGGGTGAAGTTCCCCTTGATCTCACGACGCAGGGTATCCTGCCGCTTGTCGTCGACCTCGGCGTGGACCCGTGCCAGATCGACGAAGCCGCCGAAGGCGTCCCGGAACGAGGCCCGGGCCGACCTGCCGCAGCATATCACCAGGAGAACAATGATGATGACCCTGGTGCCCTTCACGAGTCCTCCGTCCGGACAATGATGCAGGCCCAACGCCCGGACTGGTTGCCCGGGCGTTGGGTAGTCTAACAGGTTTTCTCCCATCATTCCTGAGGGATTTCAACCTCAGGGCGTGATGTGATCGAAAGCGTCCTTGTTGTGACACTTGTTGCACAACGAACGCTGGTTGGGGTTGTTGTAGGGATCGGGAATGGCATAAGAGCCCGATTCCACGCCGTCCTCTTCCATCAGGGTGACGCTGAAGTCCCAGCGGCCAGCATCGGGAGCCGAGCTCGCGTGGGCCCGGTGACAGGTGATGCACGAGACCTGGCTGCTGGCCGTGGGGCCGGCTGTGCTGCTGGTCGTGTTGGCGGGATCCTCGAAAGGCACTTCCGCCAGGTAGGCCGTAGCAGCGCTGCCGCCCGTCTGATCCACGGTGCCGTTGTACAGGTTGTAGGTCGTGGCGATGGTGCCGCCGATGGTCGAACCCGTAGGATGGATCAGCTTGGTGTTGTTGTTGTGGAAATCCCCGTGGCAGTTGCCGCACCAGGCGCTCATGCCGCCCTTGTAGGCGGTGTGGCTGGACTGGGATTCCGAACCGAAGAACAGGGACAGGCCCTCGGCATCCGGAGCCGGGTTGGTGAAGGTCGCCACGCCGGCCTGGACCACGCGGCCGGCGCCGTACAGGAAACGGAAATCCTGGGTTCCGTGAGGATCATGGCAGCTCGTGCAACCCATGACGCCGGCGGGGAAGGTTCCGCCCGGGGCGACCGAATGGGTGGCATCGGCGGCCAGGCCATGACCGGGAGCAACGAGGTTGTGACCTGCGGCATCACCGGAAATGGGATCGAGGGCGCCGTTGTGGCCGTCATTCAGGTTGTCTTCCAGCAGGTAGACGAAGTTGCCCGCGCCCTTGAGCGGCGGGGGAGCCAGAGGATCGGCGCCCAGGGGCTGGTCGATGTGGTCGTGGCAGGCGATGCACACGTCACTGGGGGTGGAATCCTTCAGCAGCCAGGGGTTGCCGTTGGGGCTGTCGGGATCGACCAGGACCCCGTTCTGGCTGTTGTGGATGGTGTGGCAGCCGTTGCAATGGGCAACGCCGCCATCGTGGAAGGCCAAGGCCGTGCCTGCGATGAAACACAGGCCGACGGTAAGGACAAGGATCTTCCTCATGATGATGCCTCCGAAGGAGAGACAGATGCAAAGTTGTGGCGACCTGTTACGTCCCCACAGGTGAACAAGCAGTTTTGCGTGTCGATGGACCTCCTTTTTTCTGGGGCACGGGTGGGTTTTGCGGCCTCGCCGCCCCCATCCACCGGTGCCCCGGCCGGGAAAATCACGGCCGCCCGGCTCGTTCTCACGTGCAGAAAACCGGGCAGCTCGAGCATCTGGATACGACTCGAGAATATCTGACCCACCACGACGGTCTCCGGACCGGTTACCGCCAGCAGGGAGGGGTTGATGAACCAGCCGGGCGAAAATCCCTTGCCCCCGAACTCGCCCAGGAATGCGCCGCTCTCGTCGTAGCACACGACGCAGAAACGATTCTTGTCCAGGACCAGGAAATCGCCGCCGGAGGTGCGGGCGGCGGCCACGGGAAAGGCCAGGGCCCCGGGCTTGGCGCCGCCGTGACCGATGGTGCCCAGGAACTCGCCCTCGGGGCTGTACCGCATGACGAAGCCGGAAGTGGCCACCGGCAGGAGGAATTCCCCCCGGTCCCAGGACAGGACGCCCAGGCCGTAGACACCGGTGACGTTGTCCTTCAACTGCTGCGCCAGATCGCACACGACCTCGGCGCCGCCAGGGCCCAGCTTGAGGATGCGCAGGCCCTTCTCATCGAGTCCGTACAGGTTGCCCCGGTCGTCGCAGGCCACCTTTGTCACCGCGACATCCTTGTCCGCCAGCTGCGCGGGGATGGCGATCCTCTCCAGGGCCAGACCGTCGAAATCGAAACGCATGAGGATCCGCCCCGCGGGGCTGGAACCCAGCACGTAGATGTAACCGGCGGAATCGGTGGCCACGTCCACGGGTGTGGTCATGGAGTCACCCAGACCGAAGGCGAACTTGAAGGCACCCTCGGCGGAAAAAATGACGATCCGGTCGTGCCCCGGATCAGTCACCAGCAACTCCCGGTGCACGGGGTCGAAGCGCAGGGCGCTGGGCCTGGTGATGGCCTCGCCGTGGCCGGGAACGAGAATGTCCTTCACGTGAACCGCGGGCTCGGACGGCCCCCCCCGCCCCAGGACCGGAAGGGCCAAGGCCAGCACAACAAGGCAGGCACCGACGATGCCCATCGTCGGTATCCGGACCCCTTGTTTACGCTGCTTCGCCGTCGGCATCATGCCTCGCCCCCGGACGGGTGTTTAATTTTTATCGACATGTGAACAATATCACAGGTATGTCACAGCAATCAAGAGGTATTTTTCCTATTATGCCATTAACTCATGTTTGCGCGAGTTGTCCGCAAATCAGGGGGACTATTTCCTACATCTGCTGCAGTGTTTGTTGATTTATTAATTTCATTAAAACCCTGATTGGGCCGGGAATTTGGCCAAATTGTCGGTTTCGATTATAATTATTTGATAAATTTTCAACGTTTGGCCGAGGCCCTGAAAAAAATCCGGGTGATGAACCACATGGGTCCATCACCCGGAAAAATTCCCGGCCCCGGCTTTCCCGGCAGGTTATTACATGCTGACCGCAGCCCGCTTCTTGTCCTTCAGGCGCCGTTCATACCAGAAGACCAGCACCGGACTGGCGATGAACATTGAGCTGTAGGTACCGACGACCACGCCGAACACCAGGGCGAAGGCGAAGTCGTGGATCACCGGGCCGCCGAACAGGAACAGCATCAACGCCACGAACAGGGTCGTCAGGGAGGTCAGGATCGTCCTGCTGAGGCACTCGTTGATGGAGCGGTTGATGACCTCGCGGTAGCCCTCCTTGCGCCGCAGTTTCATGTTCTCGCGGATACGGTCGAAGATCACGATGGTATCGTTCAGCGAGTAACCGATGATGGTCAGGAAGGCCGCGATGGTCTGCAGGTTGACCTCCATGTTCAGGAGCGAAAACGCCCCCAGGGTCAAGGTCACATCGTGGATCAGGGCGATGATGGCCGCGATGCCGTACCGGAAGACGAACCGCACCGTCAGGTAGAGCACGATGAGGGCCAGGGCCGCCACGATGGAGTTGATGGCTGCGGTGCGCAGCTCGCCTCCGATCTTGGGTCCCACGCTCTCTTCCCGGCGCAGCTCGACGTCGGCATCGCCCAGGGTCGCCCTCAGATCGCTGAGCAGGGCCTGCGACTCGTCCAGGTTCTTGTCCCCGGTCTCGATGCCCGGCACGGTGATCAGGAACTCGTCGGCCGAGCCGAACTCGGTGACCTGAACCCCCTCGTAACCCTTGTCCTCGAGAGCCGCCCGTACCACACCCACATCGGGAGCGGGATGAACCTTCACCTGCAGCACCGAGCCACCGGTGAAATCGATGCCCAGCCGCGGCCCGCCGTGCAGGATCAGCGAAACGATGCTGATGAGGATCAGGACCATGGAGAAGGTGAACGCACCCTTCATGGCACCGACGACATTCAACTTGGGATCCCGGAAGAATTCCATGATCGCTCGACCTTTCCCGAAGCCCTCGCTCCGGTCTGTGCCCCGCAGGGCGAAAAACAATCCGTCTGCCCGTCCGGTAGGACGGGATCTAGATGCTCAGCTTCTCGTGGGCCTTGCCCTTGACCATCAGTTCCATCAGCACGCGGGTCATGACCAGGGCGGTGAACATGCTGGACAGGATGCCGATGCTCAGCGTCACGGCGAAGCCCTTGATGGGGCCGGTGCCGAACCACAGCAGGATCACGGCGGCGATCAGGGTCGTCACGTTGGCGTCCACGATGGTGCGCGTGGCGTTCATGTAACCGGCCTGCACGGCCGCCTTGATGGTCTTGCCCTTGCGCAACTCCTCGCGGATGCGCTCGTTGATCAGCACGTTGGCGTCCACCGCCATACCCACGGTCAGGATGATGCCGGCGATGCCCGGCAGGGTCAGCACCAGGTCGAACTGGGCCAGCACCGCCATGAGGATCACGATGTTGGCGATCAGGGCCAGGTCGGTCACCACGCCGCTCATCTTGTAGTAGAAGACGATGAACAGGATCACCATCAAGGACCCGTACAGGGCGGAGTTGATGCCGGCGTGGATGGAGTCGCTGCCCAGGCTGGGACCGACGGTCCTCTCCTCGGCGATGGTCACATCCACCGGCAACGCGCCCGCACGCAGCAGCAGGGCCAGGTCGCTGGCCTCGGCGTTGGTGAAGTTGCCCTGGATGACGCCCGAACCGTTGGGAATCTTGCCCTGGATCACCGGGGCCGAGCTGATGCGCCCGTCGAGGCTGATGGCCAGGTAGCGGCCCACGTTCTCGCCGGTGACCTTGGAAAAGATGCGCGCCCCGCGGCCGCTCAGGGTGAAGTTGACCTCCCAGGCGCCGGGACGGTCGTGGCTGGCTGTGGCGTTGGCGTCCACGAGCTGGTCGCCGCTGAGCACGGGCTTGGCGTCCACCAGGTACAGCGGGCGCAGGGACCGGCCCTGCCCCATGTTCCTGGCCTCCATGCCCAGCTGGAACTCCACGCCGCGCAGGCGGGCCTTGGTCCGCGGATCGTCGAGCATGGCCTGGACGCGCTTCACGTTGGGCTCTTCCACGAACAGGGGCGTGCTGGAGCTCCGGGAGGCGCTGGGGATCCGCACGACCAGCCCGCTGAAGGGATGATCCTTCAGATAGGCCTCATCGGCCGCGGCGGTATCCGTCTCATCACCCATGAACTCGTCCAGGTCCGAGCCCGCGGTGTCGGCCGCGGTCGTCTCGGCCTCATCGGTCGCGGTGTCGGCCGCGGCGACGTCATCGCCTTCGACGTCGGCAGCGGTCGAATCGGCCGTGGAAACCTCCACGCCCTTGAAGATCTGGTCCATCTTGTCCAGCGCGGCCTGGAGATCCTCGCTGGGCCGTACCATACGGAATTCCAGGCGCGCGGTCTGGCCCAGCAGGTTCTTGGCCCGCTCCGGATCCTGCAGACCCGGCAGCTTGACCACGATGCGGCTGCTGCCGAAGGTCGTGATCTCGGGCTCGGAAACGCCGAACTTGTTGATGCGGTTGTACAGGATCTCCTTGACCCGCACCAGGGCATCCTGGGCCTCGCTGGCCGTCATGCCGGTCTGATCCACTTCGAGCACCAGGTACATGCCGCCCTTGAGGTCCAGACCCCGGCGGATGGCCTTGGAGTCGATCTCGGCGATCTTCTCGGCCAGGACGGGATCGGTCTTGGCGGCTTCCCGGTCGGCCTTGGACACCGAAAGGGCGCGGATGGTCGGCAGCAGCCCGATGATGGCAA
>CAYPVD010000128.1:0-8485 GCA_964414055.1 uncultured Fibrobacteraceae bacterium | reverse complement strand
GCGTGTACTTCTACCGCCTGACCGCCGGCAAGACGGTGCTGCAGGACAAGATGACGTTGATCAAGTAGGAGCCGCCGACAGGCGGCGACATGGCAGCGGCCCCGGGCGTCAACCCGGGGTCGCTTCGTTTTCCGGCATCAGCGAATGACAACGAAACGGCCGCGGAACACCGGGAACTGCGGATCATCGGATTCGACGGTGAACAGATAGACCCCGCTGGTGACCTCCTGGCTGTTGCGCGACATCAGATTCCAGGCCACGGCTCCGTTGCCGCCGGTCCCGTCATGGGTCAGGGTCTGGACCAGGTCGCCGCTGGCGGTGAAGATCTTCACCGTGTTGCGGGCCGCCGGCAGGTTGTTGAACATGACCCGCTCGCCGGTGGGGTCCGAGGCCGAGCCCGGCTGCTTCTGGAACTCCGCCAAGGACTCCCGTGTCGCGGGGTTGGGATAGACGTAGATGTTCACCCCGTACTGTTGCCTCTGCTCCACCGTCTGGGCCGCAGGAGCAGGCGTGGCGAAGGCCATGTTGTTGCTGGGGTCGCTCTGGGTGCCCAACCCCGCCAGCTGGTAGCGGTGTCCATCCCAGAAAAGCTCGTGATCCGCAGCCACCACCGCATAGTAGGTCTTGAAACCGTTGTGCACATCGGTGTCCCGGTAGTGGTAGTAGGTGACGCCACGCTTGGGCACCACACGATCCGGCGGCGGACTCTCTTCCCGGCTTGCCATGTCGAAAAACGTGTCCAGCACTGCCGGCGCATACTCCCACGACACCAGGGATTCCCGCCCCGGGATGATCACGCCCCGGCTGTCACGCAGGGGCGGCCGCACCAGGAAACTGCCCGCCGTATCGGCAGCCACGAATGCCTGCATGGCCTCGGCCAACCCCTCGAACTGCGGATCCGACAGGCAGGCAGGAATATAGCGCGCCGGCTCCAGCCCCGTGTTGGGGCCCAGGGAGCGCTCGTTGGGAGAGCCGCCGATTCCTGCCGGGATATTGTTGACAAGGTCGTATTCGGCGATCATGGCCCACAGCATGGCCCCGGGGGGGGTGTCGCTGGAAGTCCCCTCCGGGGCAGACCAGCCCGCGACGCGCCACACGCTGTACGATTCGAAGTCCCGTTCTCCGGTGTCCGGATCGACGTCATACTCGCTGATATCGTCCCAGAAGATCTCCACCGCGTTATCCTGGGACACCAGGCGTATCCGCGGCGGCTGGGGCGGCATTGCTCCCGGCAGGACCCAGGGCACATTGGTTTCACGGCCGTAGATGCCGGTCTTGTAACGGCTGTACATCGAGATCCAGTACAGCCCGTTGAGCTCGGTACATTCCCGCCCCATGATGCGGTAGCATTCCTCGCAGTTGTCGGCGTTGACGTAGATGCACCTGCGGCCGTTGGTATCGGTGAACATGTTGTCATCGGAGATGAGCTCGAATCCAAAAACCGGATCCGACCCCGTGCAGGTTTCATCCATGAACTGGATCCGATGGCTGAACAGGCGCTCCCCACCGGCGTTGTCGAGCGGGTAATCACCGATGCATACCTTGGTTTCCTGCCCGCCTCGGCCCGTTTGCCAGTCGTGGTCCAGATCCATGTATATTCCGCGGTGGATTTCCGAGGCCTTCAAGGCGCTGCGCAACATGCCGGACATGCCGTCGCCGATGACCATGGCCACTTGGTAGGTCAGGGTGCGGCCCGGCGGCAGGCTGCCGAAGGGCCCACTGGAGAACATGAACTTCAGATCGCCCGTCTCGTCGGGCCGGCGGTCGCGATCGATCCGAGTGCGGGCCATCTGCTCGTAGCGTTCGGAATCGAACAGGGGTTCTCCGCCCTGGTTACTCGGAGCATTGGAGGCGAAGATCTGGAAGCTGTGGACCCCCACCATGTGCGGCGCGTAGTACTGGAGGGGATCCGTGTCGTGGCCAAGCAGGATAACCCCGAAGACTCCCGGCAGGGGATCGTCCCGCGCCCCATCCTTCATCCAACCGATCTCCAGGCGGTGAAAAGTGCCGTCATCACTCCGCACGGCGCCCCGGTAAAATCCCGCCAGGTCATCGGGGTTGGAAACACCGCCGCCCCGGGCCTGGATATCACAATCCACGTACATGCCCAGGTACACATCCTTGACGGTCTGGAACCCCGAATTGGTGATCTTGAATTCCAGCAGGTCGATATCCCTGTAACCCTCCTGTTCGAAGGCGGCCGCACGCTGGACCACCGTGACCCCCAGGGGAGAGTGGTCCGGGTACAGTTCCCGCACCAGCGGCAGATCGTCGTGCATGGTGCAGGTGAACATCTGGGAGCCGATCTGGCCGAAGTCCTCGTCGATCTTGCCGTCATGGTCGTCATCACGACCGTTAAGGATGTCCTCATCGTACCGGTGGTCATGGTCATCGTCGGCCCCGGACTGGGGCAGGCGCCTGCCGGTGACATCGGGGTGGTTGCCCGGGCGGATGATGCGCCCCGCGCGCGCCTCGTAGATCGTGTCGAGGATATCATCGCCCGGCCTCAGTTCGCGCTGAGGCTGCCCGGTGGTCACCGCCAGCTGGCCGTTGATCCTGCCGCCGATCCACAGCCCGGCCCCCCACAGGTATTCATGGCCCGACCCGCCGGGCCACTGGCCGCTGGCCGCATCACTGTAGGGCATGTGCAGGGTATACTGGGAGCCGATCAGGCCGTGGTTGGTGATGTTGACGTGCAGATCACCGGCATCCAGGACACAGGAGCCATCCAGGACATGGATCCCATCGGGTCGGATGGTCTCATCCCTGCGCAGCTCCGGGGGGGATTCGCCCGCAGTGGTTCCCGGAAGCAGGGTACACAACACCACCAGGCTCCATAGCGGACTGATGCGGAATAACGACCCTCGCCGTCTTGCCCGGGACCAAATTAAAATTTCGTTGCCAGCCTTCTGAATATCTATGCATTCCAAGCCGGGGGACCCTCATGGGGCGCGTGCCTGAATATACGGTGATCGGGCTCCTAAAGAAACCCCATAGGGCAGGATCAGAGGGTGATCACCTTCTGCGCCTCCCACTGCGTCTCGACCATGTCCTTCATGCCGCCGGCGGTGCCCACCTGCAGATCGTCCAGCAGGCCGAAGTGGTTCAGGCACGTGGTGCAGACGATGAGGCGCACTCCCTTTTCCGTCAGGGACCGCAGCTCCTCCAGCACGGGCGAGCCGCCGACGGCCAGCTTCACGCCCTCGGCATAGAGGCAGATGGCGGTCGGCAGCCGGTCGCCCAGGTCCAGCATGTTCAGGAAGGTGGAAACCAGCTTGTGGGACAGGGCGGGTTCGGCCACACCCATGCCGTTGTTGTTGATGACGATGACGGTTCCCTCGCCCATGTCCTCGCTCCTTGTCGCGGGAGGTTGTCAGTACAGCTCGTATTTCACCAGCCGGCCGTCCAGGCCGCCGTTGCGCAGGGGAATGCGACGCGCGGTCTTCAGGCCCACCAGCTTGAACAGGTCGGGGTCGCCCAGGTAGATCCAGGCCTCGCTGCCGGTGCACTTCTGCTTCAGGAAATCGCCGAAGTCCCGCATGAACCCCGCCATCTCGTCGGCCTCCTTCATGCGGATGCCGTAGGGCGGGTTGCAGACGATCAGGCGGTTCTCCAGGGGCTCCAGGTCGTGGAAATCGGCGGTGCGGACGCGCAGCTCGTCCCCTCCCGGCAAGCGGGCGTTGTTGCGACGCGTCATGGCGACCGCCGACGGATCGATGTCGCTGCCGCGGATCAGGCCGCCCCGCACGGACTTGACCTTGTTGTCCTCCTGCAGCTTGACCTTGAACCACACGCGGCGGTCGTAGTCGGGCAACAGCATGAAACCGAACTTCTTGCGCAGCACGCCGGCAGGGATGTTGCCCGCCTTGAGCCAGGCCTCGCTGAGGATCGTGCCCGAACCACACATGGGATCGTACAGGGGCCGCTTGCCGTCCCACCCGGCGAGGTCGAGGATGGCCGCGGCCAGGGTTTCCTGCATGGGGGCCTCGACCTGCTCCTGCCGGTACCCACGGCGATGCAGCGAACCTCCCGAACAATCGATGCTGATGGTGGCCTCGTCCTCGAAGATGTGCACCGAGAGCCACAGGTCCGGTTCCCGGGGATCCACGTTGGGGCGTCGTCCCCGGTAGCGCTTGCGAAACATGTCCGCCACGCAATCCTTGACCTTCAGGGCCGCGAACTGGCTGTGGTCGATGCGACTGCGGTGAGTGTTGGCGAACACGGCGAAGGTCTGGTCCATGCGCAGGATATGGGTCCAGTCCACCTTCTTGGCCCCCAGATAGAGCTGCTCGGGCGTCTCGGCGCGGAAGCGCACCAGGGGCGCCAGCACCCGGCTCAACAGGCGGGCGCGGTAGTTGACCCGGCACAGGGTCTCCAGGTCGGCCTCGAAGCTCAGACCGCGCTTGCGGGCCACGACGGCCGTGGCGCCCAGGGACGCGAGCTCCCGGGCCGCCAGCTCCTCCAGGCCGCCTGCGGTCTGGGCGAAGAACTCTCCGCGTTGCTGATACAAGAACATGGTCGTGTCCTCAACTCTCGCTGCGCAGCATCAGGATATGGTCGATGCCGCACTCGTCGAAGACCTCTCCTTCCCTGGCAAAGCCGAACTCGCTGTAGAAATCCTCGAGATAGACCTGGGCGTGCAGCTTGAACCGCCGGGCGCCGCGGCGCCGAGCCTCGTCCATGAGAAACCGGACCACCTGCCGCGCGATGCCCCGCCCCCGCCAACGGGGACGCACGGCGATACGCTCCAGCCTGGCCCAGCCATCCGGCAACAGACGCAACCGCCCGCTGGCCACCGGTTGGCCGTCCACTTCCCCCAGAACATGAATGGACTCGTCCTCGTGCCGGTCGATCTCACCCTCCCAGTCCACACCCTGCTCCTCGATGAAGACGATGCCGCGCACGACCATCACCTTCAGGACATCGAGCGGTGTCTCGGCCACACGGATGACCGCCGGGATTTTGTCGGGGGAAGGGTTCATGCTATCCTGTTTCTGCGCATCCTGGGTCTACCTGACATGGGTCAATGATAATCCCCCGCACACCGAAAGGCACCCCATGACCGCCGGAGAGTTCAAAAAGATCCCCCCGGGGGGGCACGTCTTCGCCTGGAAGCTGGGCGGCGTGGGCGTGGTCTGGGGACGGCGGGGCATCGTCCGGGTGCATCTGGGCGGCCACGACACGGACTCCCTGGTGGCCGAGCTGAGCACCGCCCATCCCGGCCTGCCCCTGGTGAAGCGTCCCCCCGCGGTCATCGCCGAGGTGGCGCGGCGCCTCAGGGGCCTGAGCCGAGGCGAGCGGGATGCGCTGCGGGACATCCCGGTGGACCTGGACGGATGCTCGGATTTCTCCCGGGCCGTCTACACCGCGCTGCGCCGGGTGGGGCCCGGCCGGGTGATCACCTACGGCGCCCTGGCCAGGCGTGCCGGCCGACCCGGAGCCGCCCGTGCGGTCGGCCGCATCATGGGCGCCAACCCCGTGCCGCTCATCGTGCCCTGCCACCGCTGCGTGGGCGCCGACGGCTCCCTGACCGGGTTTTCCAGCCGCGGCGGCATCGAGCTGAAGGCTCGCCTGCTGCACTTCGAGGGCTACATCCGCGACCGTGAGCACGCCCGGGGCATCGCCCACCTGCGCCGCAGGGACCGCATCCTGCGCCGGATCATCGACGCCTACGGACCCTACCTGGCCCTGCCCGACAAGCCCGGCCCGCCGTACGACACCCTCGTGCGGGCCATCATCCACCAGCAGCTTTCGGTGAAGGCCGGCCGGACCATCGCCGGGCGGGTGCGCGACCTGACACCCGGACCCCGCTTCCCCTCGCCCCGGGAGATGCTCGCCCTGGATCCGGGCAAGCTGCGCGCCGCCGGTCTGTCGGGCCAGAAAACCCTCTACGTGAAGGATCTGGCCGCCCGGGTAACGGACGGACGGCTGGATCTGCGGGCGCTGAACCGGATGAGCGACGACGAGGTCATCGCCGCCTTGACCACCGTCAAGGGCATCGGCGTGTGGTCGGCGCACATGCACATGATCTTCCACATGGGCCGGCTGGATGTCTTTCCCGTGGGCGATCTGGGCGTGCAGACCGCCGCGGCCCGGCTGTACGGCCTGGGGGAAAAGCCCACCGCCGACAGTCTGCAGGCGGTGGCCGAACCCTGGCGGCCGTACCGCAGCCTGGGCGCGTGGTACCTGTGGCGGTCGCTGGAAGCGGGCGGCATGTAGATCGAGCCCGGGGGCAGGACCCGCAGGCCGCTTCCACGGGCACACGTCAGGGCCTGAGCAGTTCGATTTCCCAGGTGGTGGATGCCTTCAGGTTCACCCCCACGGCCAGACGCACGCTCCAGGCGTCTCCCCACAGGGCACTGCCCTCGGTGTTGCGCGGACGGATCCATTCCCGCCGGCAGGTCACGGCCGTGAACCACCGCCGCGCCCGGCCCAGGTCCAGGTGCAGTCCGCCGCCCAGATCCAGGTGCAGGGCGTTGAGAAACACATCCTCGTCCTGCAGGGGCTTGACGCCGTCCAGCCCGATACCCCCGAAGCCATCCAGGCTGACCGCCTTCCAGACCGGCAAGGTGCGACCCAGCTCCAACCCGATCAGGACGGCGTTGAAACGATCCGAAACGCCGAGGACATCCCCCTGGCGGGCCAGGTAGCCGCGCTCGGTCCGCCCCAGGCGCACCTCGGCCACCAGGCGCGCGAACCAGGGGCCCTTGCGCACGCCGGCCTGCAGTCCGGTCAGGGCATGATCCCCTGCGAACGCATACCGGCTGAACGCCGACCAGTAACCGCCCTCGGCGGCCACGAACACCGGCAGCACCTCGTCCAGCTTCCGCAGCCTGCGGTCGCGGTAGGTGCGCAGCAGGGTGCCCCGCAGGGGCTCCGAGTCCAGCAACCGCCAGGCCTGCTCCCGGCGGCCGGAATACATCAGGCAGAAGAATTCCTCCGGGCTGTCCTGCGCCACGTGGGGCAGCAGCTGGTCGGCGAAGGCGCGGGAAAAGGTCTCGAAATCCCCTTGGGTCTGCAGGAATGACGCATCCCGGCGTCCCTGACCGCGGTCTTCGTTCAAACCGCAGAACTGCAGCAGCAGATCGATGATCCGGGCGTCGTAGATATCCTCGCTGAATGCGCCGTCCCATATGGCGCCCAGGATGCGCAGGCGCATGATGGGCTCGGCGGGGCCGTCCCGGTCCTCCCAGGCGTTGAGCCACGCCAGCAGGGAATCGGGCTGATCGGCATAGACCACCCGGGGAATGGCCCGCATGGCCAGGTAGGAGGCAGTGGCGGGATCCCGGCCGGCAAGGAGATCCTCATCGGCGGCCGATGCGGCACCGGCGATCAGCAGGGCCGGCAGACAAAGGATGAGAATGACCCTGCTGTTCCGCTTCATCTTCCCTTTTCGGATTTCTTCGGGTCGGCCGGACGGAAATCCAGCGCCGCCGAGTTCACGCAGTAGCGCAGGCCCGTGGGCCGCGGGCCGTCGTGGAACACGTGGCCCAGGTGCCCCCCGCACTTGGCGCAGAGGATCTCGATGCGGGCCATGCCCAGGCTGCCGTCCAGCTTCTCCCGGATGGCCGCGTCATTGACGGGCTGGAAGTAGCTGGGCCAGCCGCTGCCCGACTCGAACTTGCTCGCGGACGAGAACAGCGGCGCGCCGCAACCGGCGCACACGTAGATCCCCTCGGCGTGATGATTCCAGTACTTGCCGCTGAACGGCGCCTCGGTGGCGCTGCAACGCAGGACCCGGTACTGGTCGGGACTCAGGTCCTTCTCCCACTGCTTGTCCGTCTTCTTCACGGCTTCCGACCCCTTGCCCTGCGGGGGTTCGCCCGCGACGACGCTGCCGGTCATCAGCAATAGCAGGACCAGGCACGCTTTAACCATCGTATGCTTGTTCATGATCAACTCCTTTCGGCCAAGATAGGCACGGTCGCGATCTTTCGCAGATCATGACGACCGTTATTATCCTGTTGGCCCCGGGAGCAGGAAGGCCCGCACCGGGTCAGGCGGGACCCAGATCCGGAAATTTGGCGTCCAGGACCTCGTTCCACTCCGCCACCCGATCCTTCTGGTTCTCCAGAACCGGACCCCAGTCGCCGCCGATGGTCACGCTGACCATGGTATCGCCGGCGGCGACGCCATCGACCACGCCCTGGTCGTCGCGGCTGATCACCTTGCCGAACACCGTGTGCTTGCCGTCCAGCCACGGCGTCTCCACATGGGTGATGAAGAATTGGCTGCCGTTGGTGCCGGGACCGGCGTTGGCCATGGACAGCACGCCCGGCCCGTCATGGCGCCGCTGCTCGCAGCACTCGTCCTCGAACTTGTAGCCCGGACCGCCGGTGCCGGTGCCCTCGGGGCAGCCGCCCTGGATCATGAAGTCGGGGATGACCCGGTGGAAGATCAGCCCGTCGTAGAAACCGCGGCGGGCCAGGTTCACGAAGTTGGCCACCGTCACCGGGGCCTGCTCGTGAAACAGCACCAGGTTGAT
>CAYPVD010000127.1:0-8604 GCA_964414055.1 uncultured Fibrobacteraceae bacterium | reverse complement strand
CCAAGGCCGCCGACTCCATCCTCGAACACGCCGGTCTGCCCGCGCGCAAGAATCCCAAGCGGCTGGTCCAGGACGACATCCAGAAGCTGCTCGAGGGCATCGCCGAGACGAAGATCTCCTCGCCCCCCACCGACTGCCTTTCGCCCATCGGCGAGGAGCTGGTCATGGCCGGTCTTTCCAGCGGCGTGGAGGCCGACTTCTACACCTCGGTGACCCGCCCCGCTTCCGTGTACCGCGGCAACCCCTTCCAGATCGAGGTGGGCCTGGCCTACGGCGGCAAGCTGCCCGGGGACGAGCTGGCCCGCGTGATGCGCTTCGCCAACCGGGTGCCGCTGCTGTACCAGGCCTCGGCCTGCGCCATCCACAAGTCCATCCTGACCAGCAACTGGCGCAGCTACGGCCTGCAGCAGAGCAGGGGCGCGCTGCCCTCAGGACCCCTGGTCATCCTGGTGCACATGGCCTCGGTGTGGGTGCCCTTCACCTCCGAGAGCAAGGAGGCCGTGGCCCACTACCCGGAGATCATCAAGGAGGTCAAGCTGGCCCTGCAGGAGGCCGGCCGCCGCCTGCACAAGCACATTCGGCGCCGCGAACGCGAGAAGGATGCGGCCAAGAAGCAGAGCTACATCCAGAAGTACATCCCCCACATCGGGGACGCCCTGCAGGAGATCCTGGACATCGACGACCGGGAAAAGGAAGAGATCATCGCGACGCTGACCGACACCCTCGAGCGCAGCCGCAAGTTGTAGCAGGCCGCTTTCCGCAACCGGCCTTGAACAGGGAAGGATACCGACGTGGCCCCCGCCAAGAAACCGACACGGAAAAAGACTTCCTCGCGCAAGAAGAAGGCCGCCAAGCCGGCGGCCGCCCAGGGCGAGCTGGGCTTCGGAGCACCGGCCGCCAAGGCCAAGGGTCCGGCGCCCGTCGTCGACCCCGTGGCCGCGACCCCGGCCCCGGTCCCGGAGCAGTCCCGGCCGGGCGGAGCCGCCTTCGGCAAGGTGGCCCGACGTATCCGCAGCGAGTCGAACATCATCCGGCAGAAGATCCTGCTGGGCGAGAAACCCGTGATGAAGTTCCCCCTGCGCTCGTTGAGCAACGTGACCTACAACGCGTCTACCGGCTACTTCAAGATGAAGGGCAAGAAGAAGGAGCGCACCCTGACGGTCAACACCGTCAAGACCTTCGCCCAGACCCTCAAGATGATGGCCCTGTCCAAGGAACTGGTCGAGACCGACGACATCGCCACCAAGAGGGAAGCCTACTACGTGAGCAAGAACTGGGCGGAGGCCCGGTTCAAGGAGCAGCCCGAATCCGACACCGTCATGGAGGACGTCGAGGCCTTCTTCGGGGTCAACCGCGAACAGCTCGGTTTCGTACCCGAGGAGAAGGGCGGCGACGTGGCCGGCCGTCTCATCGTCATCGACCACGACCGCGACACCGGCGAGGAGCTGCGCATCGACTGCACCCGCTTCGGCAGCGGCGCCTACTCCATCCCCATCTCGGTGGAGGAGCTGGCCTTCGAGACCGACGCCAGGTTCATCCTGTGCATCGAGACCGCCGGCATGTTCCAGCGGCTGGTCAAGCACAACTACTGGAAGAAGGCCGAGTGCATCCTGATCTCCCTGGGCGGCGTGCCGACGCGCGCCTGCCGCCGCTTCGTCCGGCGCCTGGCCGACAGCCACGGGCTGCCGGTGTACGTGTTCGTCGACGGCGACCCCTACGGGTTCAGCAACATCTACCGCACCCTGAAGGTCGGCAGCGGCAACGCCGCCCACCTGAACGAGTACTTCTGCGTGCCCCAGGCCCACCTGCTGGGCATCACCCCCCAGGACATCATCGATTACGACCTGCCCACCCACCCCCTGAAGGAAGTGGACATCAAGCGGGCCAAGGACGCCCTGAAGAACGACCCCTTCATCCTGCACTACAAGGCCTGGCAGCAGGCCCTGCAGCAGATGATCAAGATGGGCGTGCGCGCCGAGCAGCAGGCCCTGGCCAAGCACGGTCTGAACTACGTGATGGAAGAGTACCTGCCCAACAAGCTGGCGGCGGTAGGCAAGTTCCTGCCCTGACGCGAAGGAATGCCGACGTGAAATTCATCCTGGTCATCGAGCGCAAGCATCTGTTCCCCGGCCTCAGTCCCCAGGGTTTCCTGCCCACCGGCGCGGTGGATCTGGACGGTCTGGCCGACCGACTGTTCTTCGCCGAGCGCGGATACATGGAACAGAATTCCCATTTCAAGCAGATCATCCCCTACATGCTGCTGCAACGCGGCAGCGGGGACGAGGCGCGCATCCTGTGCTACCAGCGCCGCGCCAAGCATACCGAGGCCCGGCTGGGCGGCCTGTGGAGCGTGGGTTTCGGCGGGCACATGGAGCCGCTCGACCGCAACGGGGACGATGACGCCCTGGACGTGGTCATGGCCACGGCCCTGCGCGAACTCGAGGAGGAGACGGGGCTGGCCCCCGGGGCCGAGGCGTTCACACGCGTGGGCTTCATCAACTCGGACCGCGAGGATGTCTCCAGCGTGCACTTCGGCGTGGTCTACTCCGTGGCCGTCGACGGCCTTCCCGGCAGCGACGAGGAGATCATGCAGTTGGTCTCGCGGCAGTCCGAGCCCCACCAGGCCCGCTGGATCGCCGTGCGGGAACTGGCGGCCCTGACCGAGCCGGGCCGGGGGCCCGACGGCGCCGACTTCGAGGACTGGTCCCGCATCGCGGTGAGCGGCCTGATCGGGCAGAAAAAATCAAACCGACCCGATGGGTTATAACCGATTCAACACGCTGGAATTATCTCGGGGACGGTGTTAACGTAGCGGGGTTCCTTGGTATGTTTCATTCATCACCAACGGTAAGGAGTGCGCGGTCATGATCAACAAGATCGCAGTAATCGGCGGCGGCAACATCGGCGGCGTCGTCGTCTCGGAGATCGCTTCCCGGGGCCTGGCCCGCAACGTGGCCCTGGTCGACGTCAAACCGCCTCAGTTCGCCAAAGGCAAGTGCCTGGACATCAGCGAGGCCACTCCCGTCCTGGGCCGCGATATCAACATCGAAGGCAGCAAGACCTACGAGGTCATCGCCGACGCCGACTTCATCATCAACACCGCCGGCGTGCCGCGGGCCGTGCGACCGGATGGCACCTTCCCCTCGCGCGAGGAACTGCTGGCGGTCAATCTCAAGATCACCGACCAGGTCGCGGCCGGCATCAAGAAGTACGCCCCGGGCGCCTTCCTGATCTCCATCGCCAACCCCCTGGACGCCATCGTATACCGGCTCTTCAAGAAGCTGAAGTTCAAGCCCAACAAGATCATGGGCATGGCCGGAGTCCTGGATTCCTCCCGCTACAAGTACTTCGTGGCCCAGGAAGCGGGCGTCTCGGTGGAGAACGTCGAGGCCGTGGTGCTCGGCGGCCACGGCGATACCATGGTGCCCATCCGCAGCGCCTGCCGCATCTACGGCCTGCCGGTGGAACAGTTCCTGAGCAAGGCCAAGCTGGCCAAGATCGAGGCCCGCACCCGCAAGGCCGGCGGCGAGGTCGTCGGACTGCTGGGCAGCGGCTCGGCCTTCGTCAGCCCCGCGGTCAGCGCCCTGGAGATGGTCGAGGCCATCGCCTTCGACAAGCGCAAGATCATCCCCGTGGCCGCCCATCTGCAGGGCGAGTACGGCGTCAAGGGCCTGTTCGTGGGCGTGCCCGCCATGCTGGGCAAGAACGGCATCGAGAAGATCATCAAGATCAAGCTGACGCCCGAGGAACGCAAGGCGTTCAAGAACTCGGTCAACGCCGTCAAGAAGACGTGCGCGGCGGTGGACAAGGCCAAGTAGGCTGTTTCCACCATACGAGCAGGAGCTAGGCCGGACCCTCCAGGGTCCGGCCTTCTCTTATGGCATCCTGTCTCAGGATATGGTAAAATCATGGCCTGATTTCACATGAAAGCCCATCCCGCGACCCCTCCTTGCGGGACCGATGTTCCGTCAAGGAGTTTCCCATGCGCCGCTTGCCCTTGTTCCTGATGCTGGTCGTGATGTTCAGTCTGACCGGAGCCGTTTCCCTGTTGGCCGCTCCGGTCCACCACAGCCTGGTCGAAGTCAGCACCGACGATCCTGCCGACCTGGCCTACATCCGCGCCCACCTGGATCAGCTGGACGTTGTCGCCAGCAGACCCGGCGTGTACGTCCATCTGGCCGCCACGCCCGGCGACCTCGACCTGCTGCGCGCCTCCGGCCTGCAGTGGAGGATCCTGGATGCGGACATGGAGACCAGCCACCGCTACGCGGACAAGGGCAACAACTTCGGCGTCTATCACACTTATTCCGAGAGCGCCGCCTTCCTGGACAGCCTGCGCCTGCTCTACCCGCAGGTGGTCAGCGCCAAGTTCTCCCTCGGCCAAAGCGGCGAGGGCCGGGAGATCTTCGCCATACGCGTCTCGGACAACCCCGACGTGGACGAGGACGAGCCCGAGATGCTCCTCGACTGCCTGCACCACGCGCGCGAGGTCATGGCCTCGGAATTCGGCATCATGTTCGCCGAGTACCTGGCGCAGAACTACGGCACGGATCCGGAAATCACCTGGCTGCTGGACAACCGCGAGCTCTACATCGTGCCCATCGTCAACCCCGACGGCTTCGTGTACAACGAAACCACCGACCCCAACGGCGGCGGCATGTGGCGCAAGACCCGCCGCGACAACGGGAACGGCACCTTCGGCGTCGATCCCAACCGCAATTACCCCTACATGTGGGCCTACGACAACGTGGGCAGCAGTTCGGACCCCGGCAGCGAGACCTACCGTGGCCCCTACGCCGGCAGCGAGCCCGAGGTCCAGGCCATGATGAACTTCATCAACGCCCACGGCTTCGTCACGGGCAACTCGGTGCACACCTACAGCAACCTGACCCTGTATCCCTGGGGTTACACCTCCGATCCCACTCCCGACGATGCGATCTTCGACCGGATGGCCGCCGAGATGACCCGCTACAACGACTACACTCCCGGCCAGCCGGGGCAGATCCTCTACGACGTCAACGGCGGGTCCTTCGACTGGTACTACGGCGGCACCACCAACCATCAGAAGATCTTCGCGTTCAGCAACGAGATCGGCGGCGAAAGCGATGGCTTCTGGCCCGCCGAGGATCGCCGGCGGCCCCTGTTCGAGGAAAACATCTGGCCCAACATCTACCTGTTGCGCGCCGCCGGTCCTTTCGTAACCGTGAACTCCCCGGTGGTCACGGCCACGGAACCGACCAAGGCCGTCGCTCCCGGCGATGACGGACTACTGGACCTGACCATCGAGAACCAGGCCGCCGCCGCCACCGCCGTCGGCGGAACCCTGCACTTCAAATCGGACGACCCCTGGGTGCAGTTCGGCGCGACGTCTCGCACCTATGGTTCCCTGCCTGCCATGTCGTCCACCACCCTGGGCCCCGACGCCATCCCCTTCAGCGTGGATCCCGGCTGCCCGGCCGGGCACCGCGTCGACTTCACCGTGACGGTGGTCATGCCCGAAGGCGCCCTGGATTATCCGCTGTCGTTCACCGTGGGCGAAGCGCCGTCCGTCTTCCGCGAGGATTTCGAGGCCGGAAACGGCAACTGGACCCTGAGCGGCGACTGGGCCCTGACCTCCGCCGACGCCCATAGCCCGGCCTCGTCCCTGACCGACTCCCCGGGCGGCGACTACGCCAACAACAGCTCCACCGCCGCGACCCTCGACGGGGTATGGCGCACGCCCCGGCTGGGTTTCTGGACACGCTTCGGCATCGAGAACGGTTGGGACTTCGGCTACGTCCAGGTCTCGGCCGACGGCGGGCCCTGGACGACCGTCCGTTCCTACACCGGCACGAGGTCCGCATGGAGCTACGAGGAGATAGACCTGAGCGCCTACGACGGCCAGGATCTCGCCTTCCGCTTCGCCCTGCAATCCGACTCCTATGTCGTGGATGATGGTTGGTACATCGACGATGTCGTCCTGTATCAGGTCACCGACGCCAATGTCGCCCCTGCCACCCCCGCGGCCGTTTCGCCATTGGGAGGCACAATCACGGGACCGGTCACTTTGACCGTGGCCAACAGCACCGATCCCGACGGCGACACGATCGCCTACGGCTTCCGGATCTACTCCGACGCCGACGGCACAGCTCCCGTCGCCTCGGTGGACGCCGTGTCCGAAGGGACCGACCAGACCTCGTGGACCGCCCCCGCTCTCCCGGACGGTGACTACTGGTGGCGCGCCTACGCCGCCGACGCCGTCGAGCGCAGCCCCTTGAGCCCGCTGGCCGGGTTCTCCCTCAGCGGCGCCAGCGGCGTCGGTCCCGTGCTGTCCAACGGACCCGGGCTCGAGATCCTCGGGGGCCTCACCGGGTCATCCGCGCGCATCCGTCTGAATCAACCCACGGCCGCTCCGGTCGAGGTGGACATCTTCGACGCCCGGGGCATGCGCGTGCGCAACCTGGTTTCCGGTTCCCTGGACGAGGGTGCCCATGTGCTGGTCTGGGACGGCAGGAACAGCCGCGGGGCAAATGCCGCCAGCGGAGTCTACTTCGTGCGGGCCGTTGTGGAGGGAATGACCCTTACCGGCCGGGTGGTGCTGGTGCGTTGACCGGAACGGGGGCCGCGACCCCCAGGATGACGGGCAGGACGCGGGATTGCGCGGCCGGTCCCCGCACGGGGTCCGTCCACCCGGGATGGTTGACCCACAACTGGGCGGGAAAATTCCCCTCCAGGTGCTGGGCCGCCACCACCGCCAGCGGCAGGTCCAGGATCAGCCGGTTGAAATCGTGCATGGACAGGGGTCGGGTACAGTGCATGAGCAGCGCCCGACCCTGCTCATCCTCCCCCAGGGCCGCCTCCGACCAGGTCTCCGGTCCGGACGGCCACCGCGACTCGGCCCGGCGCTTGATCAGACGCAGGTTCTGCACCACCGTCCGGTAGGCGGCCGTTACCGAATCCAAGGGCGTATCATCCAGATCGAAGATCCGGAAGGGCGGATCGTCGGCCTTGACCGGGTCCATGGCCGCCGCCGACCTGTAGCGGTTGACCGCCTCGCTGATCACCCGATCCCCGACCTTGCAGTACCCCACATGGGTCTTCCCGTCCCGCTGGTACATCCCGGCGTTGATGGCCGCCACCAGGTTGAAATCGCGACACCAGCGATCCAGACTGAGCGGCAGACCGACCCCCGTATCCGTGGTGGCCATGACTACCAGGCGCCAGCGTTCGGGATCGACCCGCAACACCGTGAGATCACCCGTGGCCGCGGAAATCGCCGTGCGGGAATCGAACCGGGCGATCTCCAGCCCCGGCTCCAGGACCCGCCACGGCGCGGACCCTCCCCCGGTCTCCCGGCAGGCGACACCGCCGGAGGCCAGGCAGCACCAGATCAGCCCCCACAGGACAACAACCGGTATTTCAGGTCTGCGGGACATGCTCCCCCTTTCGCCCGCGTTCGAGGATCCATGTGGCCACCTCTGCGACGGCCTCCGGGCACCACATCAGGGAATTGTGCCCCCAGCCCGAGTCGATGACAACCTCCTGATCGACCGGCAAGGTCATCCCGCCCTCGGGCACGACCAGGTTGTCATGTTCGGTCCTGATGTTCAGCAACCTCCGGGGAGGAACGCCGGCCAATTTCATCACCCAGGGACTGTCGGGGGTGGCCTGGCGCCCGCCCCGGGAAAACGCCAGACGTGCCATTTTCGTGCCGGTGTGGGGCGCGGCCATGGCCACCAGGGGTACCTGGCAGTCGGCCAACTCGAACCCCAGGCAATGACGAGCCAGCAGCACGCCCAAGCTATGGCCCGCCAGCACCACCTCCTGGCCCGGATGCCGCGACCTCACGTTCCTGATGAGACGGCCCAACAGGGGGGCCTCAAGGTCCGGGTCACAGCGAAAGGTGTTGTAACGAAAGGTGACATGGCTGCAACCGGCCTGTGTCAAAGCGCGGCGCAGACGGCTGAAGATGTAGTCCGTATCGGTGAAACCGGGTACCAGGATCACGATCGGTCCTGGGGCCGCAAGGTTTTCCGACCACCGCCGCCGACCCAGATCCACCGGCAGCATGGCCCACACGCGGTACTGGAGCAGGGTCTCGCGCACCATGGCCCGCAGTCCCGACCGGCTCAGGAATCGCCTTCCCCCGCCCCCCAGCAGACCGGCCACGGCGAAGGTGCCCAGGCTGTAGAGCGCGGGTACCATCAGGATGATCAGCAGGATCCAGTTCGCCACGCCCGGCCGGCCTACTCGTTGCGGGGAAACTCGTCCCCCGCGGTGGAATCGGTCGGCGCCTCCCGGTCGTCATCGAAGAAATCCAGCACATACCGGTCGAAAAAGGCCAGCAACTGGCGCTGATAGAAAACCTGGTCGCGGGGATCCCGGATACCGTGACCCTCGTGGGTGAAGCGGATGAAACGGCTGGGCACCCCCAGCGCCTGCAGGCTGGAGAACCAGATCTCGCCGCCGGCGATCAGGCACCGGTAATCCTCGAGCCCCTGGCTGATCAGGGTCGGGGTTCTCACCCTGTCCACCCGCGTGGTGGGGGAATTCCGCAGATAGACCTCGTGGGCCTTCTGTTCCCAGGGCCTGCCGTGGAATTCCCATTCGGGAAACCACTTCTCG
>CAYPVD010000126.1:3569-8632 GCA_964414055.1 uncultured Fibrobacteraceae bacterium | reverse complement strand
TCCTTGCCCTGGAAATTGGAGATGTCGAAGCATTCGATTGTCCGGGGCAGCGTGTGAAGTTCCAGGGCTTCCTGAAGCTGGCTGACGGCCGAAGCCACCCGCCTGGTCGAACGCCCCTTGTTGTGCACAAGTGTTTCGCGCAGGTGGAAGGCGGCGTTGGTCCGGGCCAGTTCCACGGCGGCCAGGCGGACACCTCGCCGCGGTTCCCGCACGTGAACGGGCCCACCTCGACGGTCGGACAACCAGGATTCCCAGCTGGCGGGATCCTCGACCGGGCCAGCCAGCAGGATCTCCACGGGGATATCCCCGGCACGGGAATAGTACTCGCGCAGCAACTGCGCCATCAACTCGGGGCCCACGGACTCGAGCTTCACCGTGAAGGGAAAATGATGGCTGGTCAGGATATGTCCCCCGCGGACGCGCAGGACCAGGCCCGAGGCCTCGGTCCCTTCCCTTGCCACGCCGCAGAGGTCCGCGTCGCCGGTTATGCCTTCGACGGGCGGCCGGTTGGCCGCGGTTTTCTGCAGACGAGAGGCCAGGTCCCTCAATCGCGCGGCTTCCTCGAACAACCGCCTCTGCGCCAGGTCCCTCATTCGGGCCTCGAGCTCAGCCAACAATTCCCCTGTTCTTCCCTCCAGGAAACTCACCATGGCCAGGGCCCGTTTGCGATAGGTGGGCTCATCCTCGTAGCCGGCGCAGGGGGCGCTGCACCTTCCTATCTGCCAGTCGAGACACGGTCGGGGCACGGTCTTTTCCGGCAGGTCGAGGTGGCAGGTCCTGACCTTGAAGGCTCCGGCGGCGAAGGACATGGTCTGCCTCATGGCGCGCACATCGGTGAAGGGACCGAAATACCTGGCGCCGTCGGCAGCGATCCGCCTGACCACGGTCACCCGCGGGAACGGCTCCTGCAAGGAGATCCGCAGGTAGGGATACTGCTTGTCGTCCTTGAGGCGGATGTTGTAATAGGGCCGGTATTCCTTGATGAGCTGGTTTTCCAGCACCAAGGCCTGGGCCTCCGAATCGGTGGCGATGAAATCCAGATCCCGGATCCTGGTCACCAATTTCCTGGTCTTGGGATCCTGTTCGGCCCTGCCGGCACCGAAGTAGGACCGCACGCGCTGGCTGAGACGCGCGGCCTTGCCCACGTAGATCACCTTGCCGTCCCGGTTCTTGTACAGGTAAACGCCCGGCGCCTCCGGCAGCGATGCCAGCTTGTCCTGCAACCGGGAAGTTCGGGAGTTTGCTTCGCGACGGCTTGACATCACCCTAGCGCCTTGTTAAATTGCTTCGCCTGTAAGTCCACAACGGAGGTTTTTGTCGTGCCCCATGCCAAGAGTTGCAAGAAACGGCTCGTGACGAGCCGCAAGCGCAATGAGCGCAACCGCGCCAATCGCGCCATGATGCGGACCAAGATCAAGAACTACCGCCAGAACATCGGTAGTGCCCCTGCGGAGGACAAGGCCGCGACCCTGTCCGAGATGTACCGGCTCATCGATGTCCAGGCCCGCAAGGGCTTGCTGCCCAAGCGGCGGGCCGCGCGTCTCAAGAGCCGCATGGCGGCAGCAGCCGCCAAGTAGTCGGCTAAAAGCTGCCTGTGAATTATCGGCGCTGACGGGCCTTGCACCGCGGGGCCCGTTTTTTCACGCCTGCCCCCCCGGCGAAAGCGCCATCAAGACATCCTGCAACTCGTAGAAACCGTTCTCCCGCCCGGATACGAAGCGGACAGCCGGCAGGACGCCGCGCAGGAAGGCCCGTCGCGAATGTGCGCGGTGGGTCAGGACGAGGGTCTCCTCCTGGTCGCTGAAGGTCCAGGTATGTTCCCCCACGACTCCTCCCAACCTCTGGGATAGAATGGGCGGCGGGTCGGTGCGTCGCGCTTCCGCATAGGCATTGGCCAGGCTGAGGGCCGTGCCGCTGGGGCGGTCCAACTTGGTGACGTGATGGGTCTCCAACTCGGCGGCGTCGAACTCGCCTGGCAGGATCCGGGCCAGAAGCTGCAGGAGCATTCGCAGGGCGGGAATCCCCACGCTGAAGTTGGACGCCAGCACCACAGGCTGTCGCTGGGAATATTCCCGCAAAGCCGAGAGCTGATCGGGAGTGTGGCCGGTGGTCCCGATGACCAGGGGCGCCGAGAGGGCCTCCGCCGCGCTCAACAACCCTTCGGTGGCCGCCGCCAGGGAGAAATCCACGATGACCGCCCCGGCAGGCAGGCTTCGGGCCATTTGGTCCTGGCCGATCAGCGCCGGACCGTCCTCCTTCCTCTGCTGCAGCCCGGGTGAACCCGGTTCGGTCACCAGCCCGCAAAGCTCGACATCGGGAGCGGTGCCGAGCAGATCGGCGACCATGCGCCCCATGCGTCCCTCGGCTCCGTGGACAACCGCCCGGATCATGGTTGCGGTCCTTCAGCACCGTCCTTGGCCATGAGATCAGCCAGCGTTCCTTCGTAGAACTGAACCAGGAACGTGAGGCTCTGCTCGCTGCAGGGAACCAGGGGCAAGCGCGGATCGCGCTGGCAGAGTCCGGCCAGCGAGAGGAGTTCCTTGACGGGCACGGGATTGGTCTCGATGAAGCAGGCCCGGGTGATGGGGTCGAAGGCCCTGCTCATGGGCCAGGCCTGGTTCACGTCCCCGGCCGACCATGCCTTCCAGAAACGGACCATGGCGCCCGGCAACAGGTTGCTGACCACGCTGATGGCCCCCCTGCCGCCCAGGCCGAAGATCTGGAAGTTGAGCCCGTCGTCGCCGCTGAAGACCTTGAGGTCGCAGGTGGCGATGGCCTCCTCGATCTGGCCCAGCAGGCCGCTGGCCTCCTTGAGGGCGATGATGTTGGGCTCCGCGCTGAGCAACGCAACAGTGGCCGGCAGGAGGTTCACTGCGGTGCGCCCGGGAACATTGTACAGGACGATGGGGATGTCGACGGTCCGGGCCACGGACCGGTAGTGGGCGTGCAGACCGTGCTGCTGGGGCTTGTTGTAGTAGGGCGTGATCAGCATGGCGGCGTCGGCCCCCCACTCCTTCACGTCCCTTGTCTGGTCGATGGTCACCCTGGTCGAATTGCTGCCGGATCCGGCGACGACCTTGCATTTCCCCGCGCAGATCTCAACACAACTGCGCACCAGGTACTCGCGCTCCGCACGGTCCAGGGCGGCCGCTTCGCCGGTGCAACCAACGGGGACCACGCCCGCCACCCCGGCATCGACCTGCCGCTGAACAAGGTTTTCCCACGCCTTCCTGTCCACCCGGTCATCCGCGAAGGGGGTCACAAGGGCGGTGTAGATGCCATCGGGCATGCTCCAGGTCTTGCTACTCATCCAGGTTCACTTCTCCCTTGAAACTCTCCACGGCCGGTCCCTGCAGGAACAATTCCTTCCTGTCCGGATCGACCCTGACGACGAGTTCGTCCCCGCCCCTGGTCCTGACGCGTACCGGACTGGAAACGAGGCCGCGTCCGCACAATATCACGGCCGCGGCCGAGGCGCCAGTGCCGCAGGCGAGGGTCTCGGCCTCCACTCCGCGCTCGAAAGTGCGCAGATGGACCTTGCCGCTCTCCGCATCCACCGCGGCCCAGTTCACGTTGGAGCCCGAGGATCCAAAACGAGGATGGCGGCGCAGGACAGGTCCCCAGCGCATGATGTCGATTTCCTCCAGGCTGTTGCGATCAGGCAGCAGGACCACGACATGGGGCACACCGGTATTGCAGAATCCCGAATCCGCCCAGGGCAGGTCTGTCAGGTCCAGGGATGTTTCCAGACCGGACCAGGACGTGAGTTGGACCTCCACGTCCCCCTCGGATGTCATCCTCCCCTGATGGCGCCCCGCCGCGCTTGCGAAGGTGCCCCGATCTCCAACCAGGCCGACGGCGTGGGCCAGGGCGAAACTGCAGCGAGCACCGTTGCCGCACATCTCGGCCTCGTGTCCGTCGCTGTTGAAGTAGTGCATGCGGAAATCGACATCCGGTTCCCCGGTTTCAAGGATGATCACCCCGTCGGCGCCGATGCCCAGCCGTCGGTGGCACAGGCGGACTATGGTCTCAGTCCTCAGGGATGGACTGGGCAGGTCACGCGCCAGGAACATGACGAAGTCGTTACCCGCTCCGTGCATCTTCACGAAAGGAGTGCCCGTCCTACCTGTCATCGGGTTCCTCCGATACGGGATCGGGGACGGTGGTGGAATCGGAGGCCGCGGAAACGGAATCGGCGGGGGCGGCGATGGAATCACCTACTGCCGAGGCGGAATCGGCTGCAGAAGAGGTGTCCGGCGGCGGCGCGGCCCAGGGCACGATGGTGAAGGGGTCCGGGGACAGCTTCAAGGTGTTGAGCATTCCCGGTTCGATCCTTACCGGTTCCATGCCCAGCCAGGGCTCGAGAGCATAACCGGTCGTGTCGGCCAGGGAATCGGACACCGCATAAAGGCCCGGGTCCCCGAGGCCGACCATCAGCGATTCCGCGACGACCGAGAAGGAGGAATCCCGGTCCAGATCCGCGAAAAGGATCACCCGATTGGGACCGGGCTCTACCCCGCGTACGGTATCGGTAACGGCCGAATCCAGCACCGAGAATACCAAAGAGTCATAGGCCGTGGGCACGGGGGTCCAGCCCGTGTCGGCATCGGTGATGGCCTGGGTGAAGACCAGGTACTGGGGACTGGGCGGCATGACCTGGCGCGGAAGGAATCGCAGATCGCCGGGTGTGTCGACGGGGAACAGCTCCACCGGCTGCAGCTCCACCAGCGGAGTTTCCTCCGTGATCATAACCGTGTCGGGAAACAGGCGGTGCGCCTCCTTCTCGCCCTGACGCGCATTGCGATCCGGATCGGCGAAACCATTCAGGAGATAGGGGCCGCCGGGTACCGTCAGCCAGTCGAACCGGAAGCTCCCCGTGCTGTCGCAGCGCACCCGTCGCAACAAGGGTTGGTCATCCCATGTCAGGGTGTCCGGCGGAACGGCATACAGCTCGACCACGGCACCCGAAAGGGCGGAATCGGCCATGACCACAGAGCCGGTGATTCCACCGGCGGGCAAGGACCCGCCGGTGACGATGGGGAACCGGCGCTCGATGAGTCCGG
>CAYPVD010000126.1:0-3559 GCA_964414055.1 uncultured Fibrobacteraceae bacterium | reverse complement strand
GCTTCAAAGGCAGGAGAATCGCGACAACCTCGTCTTGCAGATCCTGTGCAACCTTCAGAGTTTGCATGGCTTTGATGGCGTAATTGGCAACGATATCAAAGTGCTTGCCTTCGATACCACGTCCCTTGTGGGCATCCTTCATCGTAGCGGTGACTTCGACCACGACCACCGTATCGGGCGGCAGTGGCGTCTCCAACTGCACCTCCGCCCGGATGGCGCCGTGCCAGGAGGTCTTGCGGAATTTCCGCGCCGGATACAGGTGCAGCCAGCTACCCGCCGAGACCCGGTTCATCTTCTCGCTGAAGGTGAAGTCGAGCCGGTCCACGGCGCCCGGAACCACGGCGGCGGAATCGGGCCGGAAGGAGACAAGGGTGGGCGGAACCGTGTCCACCGGCCCGCCCGGCGGGGATTCGACCACGGCGCAGGCCACCAGGCCCGACAGGCCGAAAAGCCAGATCAGGGCCCATGCCCGCCGCCTGCCCGGCCCGTTTCCCATCACTTGATGAGGGTGGCCAGGATGGCGCGTTGGGCGTGCAGGCGGTTCTCGGCCTCGTCGAAGACCACCGAGTGGGGTCCGTCCATCACCTCGTCCGTGATCTCCTCGCCACGGTGGGCAGGCAGGCAGTGCAGGACGATGTGACCGGGATCGGCCGCGGCCAGCAGCTCCGTGGTGATCCGGAAGGGGGCGAAGTCCTTCCTGCGCTGCTGCGCCTCCGCCTCCTGCCCCATGCTGTAGAAGGCGTCGCTGTAGATCACATGGGCGCCCTCGACGGCCTCGCGCGGATCGTGGGTGATCATGAAGGAGGCCCCGGCGGCCTCGGCCTTGCGCAGGATCCCCTCGTCGGGGGTGTAGCCCTCGGGACAGGCCAGGATGAAGTTGAAGGGAAAGCGGATGGAGGCGTTGAGCCAGCTGTTGGCCAGGTTGTTGCCGTCGCCGACCATGACCACGGTCTTGCCGTCGATGGAACCCAGGTGCTCCTCGATGGTCATGATGTCGGCCATGACCTGGCAGGGATGATTCAGGTCCGTCAGCCCGTTGACGACCGGCACGGTGGCATGCTCGGCCAGCTGGACGACCTCGTCATGATCGAACCAGCGGATCATGATCCCGTCGACCAGGCGGCTGAGGACCTTGGCCACGTCGTGCACGGACTCGCGCTTGCCCATGCCGATTTCCTTGTCGGTGACGAAAAGCGACTTTCCGCCCAGCTGGCCCATGGCCACCTCGAAGCTGATGCGGGTCCGCAGGCTCGGCTTGGCGAACACGCAGGCGAGCACCCGGTTGGGATGCGAATGGGGCAGTTCGTGGTTGCGGGCCAGGGGTTTCTGCTTGCGGGCCAGATCCAGGATGCTTCGCAGCTCCTCCAGGCTGTAGTCGTCGATGGCCACGAAATCCTTGCGTGCTTGGGTGTTGGCGGCAGTCACGATAGGCTCCTTGCTTGGGGTCCATTTCCTCGCAGCATCACGTACCGGCAAAAATAAGCGTTCACGGCCGCGAAGCCACCGGAATCGCTCACAGGATATAACGGCTGAGGTCCTCGTCCCTGATGATGTCGGCCAGGACCTCGTTGACATGGTCCGCATCGACGTCCAGCTCGGGCGGACCGTCGGCGGGAACCCTGAACAGGGGATCGTCCAGGAGCTGGGCCATGAGCGTCTGCAACCGCCGGGCGCCGATGTTCTCCATCCGCTTGTTCAGCTCGGCGGCCAGGCGGGCGATCTCTTCCAGGGCGCCGGCCGTGAAGGTCAGGCGGCAACCGTCCACCTCCAGCAGGGCCGTGTACTGCTGCACGAGCGAACCCTCGGTGTCGCGCAGGATGCGGACGAAATCCTCCTGGTCCAGGCTGCTCAACTCGACCCGGATGGGGAACCGCCCCTGCAGCTCCGGGATCAGGTCGCTGGGCTTGCTCATGTGGAAGGCTCCGGCGGCCATGAACAGGATGTGGTCGGTCTTGACCAGACCGTACTTGGTGCTCACGGCGGTACCCTCGACGATGGGCAGCAGATCCCTCTGGACCCCCTCGCGGGACACGTCCGGTCCGGAACCGTGCCCGCTCTTGCCGGCGATCTTGTCGATCTCGTCCAGGAAGATGATGCCGCCGTTCTCGGTCAGCTCGATGGCCTCGGCCACGATCTGGTCCATGTCCAGGCGCCGCTGCGCCTCCTGCTCCCGCAGCAGCTTGCGTGCCCTGGCCACGCTCACCTTCTTCTCGGTCTTCTTCTTGGGAAAGAGATCCTTGAGGCTCTCGCCGAAGGAGGCGTCGAACTCCTCGCCCGCGGAGGTGAAGATGTTGGCGATGGGGACCTTGTTCTCCTCGCTGGTGATGGTGACCTCCCGGTCCTCCAGCGTTCCCTCCTGAAGCTGCTGGGCGATCTTGGCGCGACTGCGCTCCCAGCGGCTCCGGCGCTCCGGCTCCTGGTCCATGCCGGGCAGCGGCGGAAAGAGGATGTCCAGCAGCTGCTGCTCGACGGCCTGCTCGATGGACTCGGAGATCTGCTTCTCGGCACGGCGTCTGACCAGGCTGATGGCGTTTTCCACCAGGTCGCGAACCATGGAATCGACGTCCCGACCCACGTAGCCCTTCTCGGTGAACTTGGTGGCCTCGACCTTAAGGAAGGGGATGTCCGCGATCTGCGACAGCCGTCGGGCGATCTCGGTCTTGCCGACCCCGGTGGGACCGATGAGGATGATGTTGTTGGGGACCACCTCCCGGCGCATCTCCTCCGGCAGTTGCATCCTGCGCCAGCGGTTGCGCAGGGCGATGGCCACGGCCCGCTTGGCCGCGCCTTGTCCCACGATGTAGCGGTCCAGCAGCTCCACGATCTCCGGGCAGGTCCACATGGCACGCCGGGCCGGTTGCTTGATTCTCATGTCACGACTCCCCGGCTTGGTTATCGTCCTCGTCGCCTTCGATCTCGAGCAGCGACACGGACTGGTTGGTGTAGATGCAGATCTCCCCGGCGATCCTCAGGGCCCGGTCGCAGATCTCCCCGGCGGTCAGGTCGGTGTTGCGGACCAGGGCCCGGGCGGCAGCCAGGGCGTAGGGCCCCCCGCTGCCGATGGCCGCCAGCTTGTCGTCGCTTTCGATGATGTCCCCGTTGCCCGAGACCAGGAAGATGTCCTTGTGGTCCATCACCAGCATCATGGCTTCCAGCTTGCGCAGGATGCGGTCGCTGCGCCATTCGCGGGCCAGTTCCACCGTGGCCCGCCGCAGGTGCCCACGGTACCTTTCGAGATGGCCCTCGAATTTCTCGAACAGGGTCAGAGCGTCGGCAGCACCGCCTGCGAAACCCGCCAAGACCCTTCCCTTGAACAGGGGCCGCACCTTGACAGCACCGTGCTTGGCGATGGTGACCCCCAGGGTCACCTGGCCGTCACTGGCCATGGCGCCCCGGCCATCGCGCAGGACGGCCAGGACGGTGGTCGATCTGATTGTCATGACTCATCCTTCGGTTCGGTTCCGACAGCCCGGGCGCGGGGATGGGCGGCGTCGTAGGCCTCCCGCAACCGGCTGCGACTCAAATGGGTGTAGATCTGGGTGGTCGCCAGGTTCTTGTG
>CAYPVD010000125.1:0-8792 GCA_964414055.1 uncultured Fibrobacteraceae bacterium | reverse complement strand
CTCTCCCGGCAACCTCATGCTGGGCAAGGTGCTTGGCATCGGCCTGGCCGGGCTGACCCAGTTCGGGGTGTGGACCGTGGCGTTCTTCGTCATGTCCCAGCAGGGCGTCTCGGTGGGTGGCCTCTCCCTGGACGTCCATTTCCTGACGCCGGTCATCCTCGTCTCGTTCGTGATGTTCTTTCTGCTGGGGTTCTTCCTCTACGCGACCCTGTACGCCGGCATCGGGGCCATGTGCAACAGCGTGCAGGACAGCCAGCAGTTCCACGGTCCCTTGACCATGGGTCTGGTGCTGCCCATGCTCCTGCTGAGCCTGGTGCTGCGGGCGCCCGATTCCACGGTGTCGGTGGTGCTGAGCCTGGTGCCGCTGTTCTCGCCGGTGCTGATGTTCATGCGCGTCTGCGTTGAGACGCCCCCGCTGTGGCAGATCCTCACCTCGTGGGTCCTGCTGGCGGTATCCATCTGGCTGTCCGCGCGCCTGGCCGGCAAGCTTTTCCGCATGGGCATCCTGATGTACGGCACTTCGCCCACCTGGGCGAGCCTGATGAAGGTGCTGCGGGCCTGAGGCGGCGTTACCTTCCGTATCAGGGGATCACTTCCAGGGAGAAGTGATCCCCCATCTCCATCCTGTCCACGACATCCATGCCGTCGGTGACCCGGCCGAATACGGTGTAGCGCCCGTCGAGATGGGGCTGGGGGGACAGGGTCACGAAGAACTGGCTGCCGCCGGTGTCCTTGCCGTCATGGGCGATGCCGACCGTCCCGCGGATGAAAGGCGCAGGAGACCACTCGCTGCGGATGGTGTAGCCGGGCCCGCCCCAGCCGTCGCCGCGGGGGTCTCCACCCTGGATCACGAAATCCGGCACGACGCGGTGGAAGGTCAGGCTGTCGTAGAAGCCCTTGTCGATCAGATCCAGGAACACGGCACAGGTGTTGGGGGCCAGCTTACCGTCCAGGGCGATGACGAACTCGCCCCTGTCGGTGGTGCAGCGCACGCGGGGGGCCTTGAAGGGTACAGCGACCGGCGGCTGGGCCGGGTCGCGGACCACCGCAGGCAGGGTCTCGCGCAGGCTGGCCTCGGTGGGGATGAGGGCCAGGGGTACCAGCTGGGTGGTCCGGGCGGCGGCGCGGGCTTCCAGGCGAATGCGCAGGTCCGGCGAATCGAATCCTTCCTGCAGCAGTCGGCTGCAGACGTCCCGGGCGGATACGGGGAGGGAGTCGGGTTCGCCGCCGGTCATGCCCGTCAGGCCCTTGATCACCGCGCGCCTGATCTCGAAGCGGCCGGGCCCCCGGGCACGGCGCCACAGGCCGTCCAGGGCCGCGACGGTCAAGGTGTCCGGGTAATGGGCCAGCAGTCCGGCTGCGGTGCTCGCAACCACGAAATCGGAATCGCGGCAGGCCTGCTGCAGCACCTGGGCCACCCGCTTGCGGGCGGCGGCCGGGGCGAAGCCCACCGGAAGCGCGTCGGGGCGTTCCATCAGGACCTCGTCGAGAGCTTCCAGGGCCGCCGTGCGCACAAGGGGGGGATTGTCAGGCGAGGAACCGGGGCCCGGGGGACCGGGGGAAAGCGATTGCCGGCCCACTTTGCCCAGCAGCAGGGGCAACGGATCAGGATGCACGGCGCCGACGGCCCGCAGAGCGGCGGCCTGCAGGACCGGCTCGGGTTCCTCGGTCACGAGTCTGGCCAGACCCGGCGCGCAACCGGAGCCCCGCAACAGGGCCCAGGCGGCCACGGCTGCCCGGCGTACCCCCGCATGAGGGCTTTCCAGGGCGGCGGCCGCGACCCTGGTCAGGCGGATGCGCCAGACCGGCAGGAGGCTTTCCCGTTGGGCGGCGGCGGGGGGCAGGGGCAGATCCCGGACGCAGGCGGCCATGGCCTGCAGGGCGGTCTCGGCCACATGGGGATCATCCGCACCGGCGGCGGAGATCAGGATCCCGGTGACGGTATCCGCCCGGGGCAGGGGATCGGCTCCGCCCGGGGAGTCCAGGGCCAGGTGCCCCAGTCGGCCCAGGGCCCGGCACAGGGCGATGTCGATGCGATTGCGGTCCCGACCGCGGAAACGACCCCGGTCCCGGGCAGCGACCAGGACGGCGTCGAGGGCGTCGCTGTTCTCCTGGCAGGCCAGGGCGCGCAGGGCATGGACCCTGACCTGGGTCAGGGACGAAGCGGCCAGGGGAGCGATGGTCTTCACCAGGGTCGAGTCGGGCGTCAGTTCGGCGCAGCGCAGGATGCGCCAGCTCACCTCGGGAACGGCCCGGCCCAGGCTGCTGTCCATGGCGGCTGCCACGGCCGCCTGGTCCACGTCCTCGATCCTGCGGCGCAGGCCGTCCCAGGCGGCCGCAGCCTCCCGGGGATCGGAGGAATCGGTGGCGGCCAGCAGGGCGGGTCCTCCGCCCGCGGTTTGGGCCAGCCCCGCCAGGGCTGCCAGGCGAACGGCGCGGTGCGGGTCGGCGACCTGTTCTTCGAGGGCGCGCACGGCGCTTTCGCCGCCGGTCAGCCCCAGGGAGAAACAGGCCTCGGCGCGTACCGTGAGGCTGGGGTCGTCCAGGACCTCGAGCAGGTACGGGACCGCGTCGCTGCGGCCGATGAGGCCCGCGGCCCGGGCGGCGGCCAGCCTGACGTGGGCATCCCGATCCTGCAGCATGAGGTGGAGGCTATCACCGGGAGCAAGCCTCGTATCCTGCCAGCGGGCGATGTCCTGCAGCTTCGACAGTCGCGCAGGGTCGCCGTCCCTGCAGGCGGCCAGGCCCGTGATGAGCACCAGTACCGGAATCAGGCGGCCGAGAAGTGCCCGCCCGCGGAATCGCCCGTGAATCGAACCTGCTGTCATGATCATGCCGCTCCTTGTGAACCAGTCATGCGGGGTGGTTTTGACCCTCACCGGCACGGATGCTACCATGAAACCGTACAAGGGGTGAACTCCAACCCGTCTGACAGGGGGCAACGGATGAAGGTCGCGGTTCTGGGCGCAAGCGGACTGGTGGGACGGACCATGCTGGAGGTGCTGTCCACGAGGTCCTGGGTCGACGAGGAACCGCGGTTGCTGGTGTCGGAGCGTTCGGCCGGTACCCTGATCCGCTACGGCGACCGGGAACTCGCGTGTGCCGCGGTCGAGGCCCGGAACCTGGCCGGCCTGGATGTGCTGCTGTGCAGTGCAGGCCGCGAGGCCGCCCGGAAATGGGCCCCCGTCGCCGCCGCCGCCGGCGCCCTGGTGGTGGACAACTCGAGCTGCTTCCGCCTGGACCAGGACGTGCCGCTGGTGGTGCCGGAGGTCAACCAGCCGCCGGTCGACCGGTGCCGGGAGAGTGGGGGCCTGGTCATCGCCAACCCCAACTGCTCGACCATCCAGATGGCGGTGTTCGCCGGGGTCCTGGCCCGGGAGTTCGGCCTGAAGGAACTGCACGCGGTGACCCTGCAGGCCGTTTCGGGGGCGGGTTTGCCGGCCCTCGAACAGTGGGAGCAGGAGAAGGCGGACCCGGAGGCTCCTGCGGGAACGGTTTTTCCCCGGCGTATGGCCGGCAACGTCCTGCCGGCCATCGGTCCCGCCCTGCCCGGCGGCGACTACGAGGAAGAGGCCAAGGTCCGCCGGGAACTGCGCCGGATCCTGCCGGGAGGCAAGAACCTGGAAGTGACCTGCACCGCGGTCAGGGTCCCCGTCCACACCGGGCACAGCGTGGCGCTGCGTTGCCTGCTGGAGGAGCCGGTGGACATGGAGCGGATCCGTGACGCCTTGCGGCGGCAACCGGGCCTGATCCTGGCTCCCGATCCCGGCGATTTCGCCACCCCCCTGGAGGTGGCGGGCTCGACCCGGGTCCATGTGGGGCGTCTGCGCCCGGACCCCGGGAACCCCCACGGATTGCTGGCCTGGGTGGTGGCCGACAACCTGCTCAAGGGCGCGGCCTGGAACGCCGTCCAGATCGTGGAATCCTGCCTGGGCCTGGCGGGTCCCGGGTCCGAAACAGGTCATCCATGATCGCCACGGCCGGTCCCGGACCCGTTCCGGTCAGACGCACCCGGTTGGCGGCCTTGCATCCGGCGGTGATCCTGGGCGGGTTCGTCGTGGCCGTCTGGGCCGACCTGGCGGGCCGGTGGCAGGTCGCGGCCTTGCTGGTGTTGCTGGCCGTCTGCGGCCTGATCGCAGCCGGTTGGCGGGCGCGGCACCTGACGGCCCTGTTGCGACCCTGGTGGGGCATGGCCGCCCTGGTGCTGGTCGTCCATACCCTGACCGCCGTATCGGCGGCTCCGCTGGGCCATCCTTCCTGGACGGGATTCCTTCTGGGGCTGACGGCCCTGATGCGGTTGGCCGGTGTCCTGGCGGGGCTGGCCCTGCTGCAGGGCACCCTGGATCTGGCGGGGCTGGTGGCCGGAGTCGTGTGGTGGCTGCGCCCCCTGAACGGATGGTTGTTGCCGGTCCGGGATCTGGGCCTCGTGGTCGCCGTGGCCGTGGGCACCGCGCCGCAAGTGCTTGGGGAGGGCCGTCGGTTGCAGGCGGTGCTCAGGTTGCGCCGCTCGCCGGACGCCGGGGCTCCGCGGAGATGGTCGCCACGGGGCATTGTGGAGCGGGTCCGGGTGGTTGTGCCCCTGCTGGAGGGGCTGGCTCGCCGTACGGAGGCCATGACCCTTTCCCTGCGGGCCCGGCGGCCGGGAATGGATACGAGGGCCGGTACGCCCGGTGCGGGCGAGATCGCCCTGTTGCTGGTATGGACGGGGGGGCTCGTGGCGCTGGTGCTGGGCGGGGGGAGGTGGGCGTGAACCGTCCCGTGCGTGTGCGCCTGGATGTCGCCTATGACGGCGCCCGGTTCCATGGCTGGCAGATCCAGCCGGAACACCGGACCGTCCAGGGTGTTCTGCGGCATGAGCTGACCCGCCTGCTGGGCTATGAGGCGACGCCGGTGGGAGCGGGCCGCACGGACGCCGGCGTGCATGCCCGCGGCCAGGTCGCCCATCTGGGTGTGCGTGACGTGAGGGAATTCGAGCGGCTGGAGCGCGCCCTGGCCCGGACCATGCCCGAGGATATCGACATCCGGCGCGTGGCCCTCGTTTCACCGGATTTCAACGCGCGGTTCTCGGCCACGGCGAGGCGTTACAGCTACAGGATCCTGCGGGGCCGCGACGTTTTCGACCCCCATTGCTGGCAGATCTACTTCGACGTCGACCGCCAGGCCATGGACCGGGGGGCGCGGGAGTTGCTGGGCAGGCATGATTTCTCCAGCTTCTGCAAGACGTCCTCGCTCAAGCCGGACGGCAACTTCTGCGAGGTGGATCTTTGCCGCTTTGAATGGTCCCCGCAGGGGGCTATGTTTGAAATCAGGGCCAACCGCTTCCTGCACCACATGGTGCGGACCATCGTGGGCACCCTGGTGGAAATCGGCCGCGGCGCGCGCCCGGCCGACGACATACCCGCGATCCTGGCCGCCCGTGACCGCCGCTGCGCCGGTCGCATGGCCCCGGCCCGCGGCCTGTTCCTGGAAGAAGTGACCTATCCGGCGCATCTGCTGGTGCCGCCGGCAGCCGACCTAGACCAAGGAGAGAGCCCATGAAATTCTTCATCGACACGGCCGACCTCGACGCCATCAAGGAGGTCAAGGCCATGGGCATGTGCGACGGCGTGACCACCAACCCCAGCCTCATGGCCAAGGCCGGGCGCAAGGATACCGACGCCCTGCTCAAGGAGATCTGCGCGGTGGTGCAGGGACCCGTCAGCGGCGAGGTCACGGCCCTGGATGCCGAGGGCATGGTCACCGAGGGCGAGCGGCTGGCCGGCCTGGATCCCCACATGGTCGTCAAGATTCCCACCACCTACGCCGGTCTGCAGGCCATCGCCGCCCTGAGCGGCAAGGGGATCCGCGTCAACGCCACCCTGGTGTTCTCGGTCAACCAGGCCCTGCTGGTGGCCAAGGCCGGGGCAGCCTACGTCTCGCCCTTCGTGGGGCGCCTGGACGATGTGGGCGAGGACGGCATGCAGCTGATCAGCGACATCGTCGAGGTGTACCAGAACTTCGATTACGACACCGAGGTGATCGTGGCCTCGGTGAGGCATCCCATGCACGTGGTCGATTCGGCCCTGCTGGGCGCCGATATCGCCACCATTCCCCCGGAGGTCATCCGCAAGCTGGTCGCCCATCCCCTGACCGACAAGGGCCTGGCCGCGTTCATGGCCGACTGGGACAAGTTGCAGGGCGGCCGGGCATGAACCGACGGGGAACCTGGGCCGCGGTGGTGCTCGGATTCCTGGTCGGGGCCGCGGCTGGACTGGTGCTGTGGCAACTGGCCGGCGGACGTTCCGTGCTGAACCGCCCGGGCCGCACCATCGCCCATCAGACGGAGGAGACGGCCGATTCCTCCAGGGCGGTAACCCCCGCCGGGGACGGCGATGCTGCCGATGGGACAGGCAGTCGCGACAGCGACTCGCCGCCCTATACGGGGACCGGAATCACAGGCGGTGACGGCGAAAGCCCCATCGTCCAGGCCACCCGGGCGGTGGCGCCGGCGGTGGTCAGCATCAACGTCGTGCAGCAGCAGGGCGTCCAGGATCCCAACATGCGGCTCATGGAGCGCATGGGCCTGATCCCCCACCGCAACTACTACCGAAACATCCAGAGCATGGGCTCGGGCGTGATCATCTCCGCCGACGGCCTGGTCATCACCAATGATCACGTGGTGGAGGGGGCGGTCCGCATCGTGGTGACCCTCTCGGACGGCAGACAGCTGGAAGCGCAGTTGCTGGAGGAGGTGCCCCGCTACGATCTGGCCGTGCTGCAGGTCTCGGGCTCGAACCTGCCGGTGGCCCGCCTGGCCTCGGAGAAGAACCTGCAGATCGGCGAGTGGGTCATCGCCATCGGCTCGCCCTTCGGGTACCTGTTGGCCGACACCCAGCCCACGGTCACCGTGGGCGTGATCAGCGCCCTGAACAGGGACATCAAGCGGGCCGAGGGCGAGCGCGCCTACCTGGGCATGATCCAGACCGATGCCGCCATCAACCCCGGCAACAGCGGCGGCCCCCTGGTCGATACCCGGGGCGACGTGGTGGGGATCAACACCTTCATCTTCTCGGAGTCCGGCGGCAGCGTGGGCATCGGCTTCGCCGTGCCGGCCTCGCGCGTGTTGCGGGTGGTGGACGAGGTGCGCCGGTTCGGCCACTACCGCGAAGCCAACCCCGGGTTCGCCCTGCGCCTGCTGGGGCCGGCCCTGGCCCGCTACCTGGGCCTGGCCGATCCGGTGGGGGCGGTGGTCATGGACGTGGAGAACGGTTCCCCTGCCTGGAAGAGCGGGCTGCGCCCGGGGGACATCCTGCGCACCATGAACGGCGATCCGGTGGCCAACCTGGACCGGCTGTACAGGTTGTTCTACAACGCCAAGGTGGGGGATCATCTGCCGTTCACCGCCGAGCGGGACGGCAAAACCTGGTCCGGCGAGATCGTGCTGTCCGAGTAGTCTATAAAGTCATGAAACACAGGATGCTGGGGAGGATACTTGAGGTGAACAATCAAGCTATGCAACAGGGATCGTGGCAACCGCAGAACGTGCTGGTAACCGGCGGTTCGGGCTTTACGGGCATCAACCTCATCCGCTTCCTGCTGGACAAGGGAGTCAGGGTCAGGTCGCTGGATCTGGTGCCTTTCACCTATGGGGATTGCAAGGACCGGATCGAGCACATGGTGGGAGACGTCCGTGATCCCGAGGCGGTCGACAAGGCCCTCGAAGGCATCGACCTGGTGATCCACGCGGCCATGGCCCTGCCGCTGTATCCGGAGCACGACATCCTGACCACGGGCATCGACGGGACACGTCTGATGCTGGCCAGGTCCCTGGAGCACGGGGTGAAGAGATTCGTGCACATCTCCTCCACCGCCGTCTACGGGATTCCCGACCATCATCCCCTGGTGGAGGACGACAAACTGGACGGAGTGGGCCCCTATGGGCACGCCAAGGTCGAGGCCGAGCGCATCTGCGGCGAGTTCCGGGACCAGGGCATGGTGGTGCCCGTCATCAGGCCCAAGAGCTTCATCGGTCCCGAGCGCCTGGGCGTGTTCGCCCTGCTGTACGACTGGGCACGGGACGGTCGCGGCTTCCCCATGATCGGCCGGGGCGACAACCGCTACCAGCTGCTGGACATCGCCGACCTGTGCCAGGCCATCTGGTTGTGCAGCACTCTGCCGGACGAGACGGTCAACGACGTGTTCAACATCGGGGCCGGCGAGTACACCACCATGAAGCAGGACTGGCAGGCCGTCCTGGACTACGCAGGACACGGCAAGAAGGTCAAGGGGTTCCCCGCCGGTCCGGTGATCTGGACCCTGAGGATCCTCGACAGGATGGGCCTGTCGCCCCTCTACAAATGGGTGTACGAGACTGCGGCCACCGACTCCTTCGTCAGCATCGAGAAGGCCGAGCGGGTCCTGGGCTACCGGCCGCAGTACTCCAACCAGGACGCCCTGATCCGCAACTTCAAGTGGTACCTGGAACACCTGGACGAGTTCGCCGACGCCTCGGGCGTCTCCCACCGCGTGCCCTGGAAGCAGGGAGCCCTGGGGCTGGCCAAGAAATTCTTCTGACCGGGCCCGTGCCCGGAGGCGAAAGGCGTTTCCGTGATCGCAGTGACCGGAGCGGCCGGTTTCATCGGCAGCAACATCGTGTACCAGCTGAACCGGCGGGGCATCACCGACATCCTGGCGGTGGACCTGGCCACCGACGGGGACCGGAGTCCCAACCTAGCCCCCCTGCGCATCGGCGGCTACATGGACAAGGAGGAGTTCCGGACCTGGCTGGCCGTGCCGACCAACGCCCGCCGCCT
>CAYPVD010000124.1:0-8940 GCA_964414055.1 uncultured Fibrobacteraceae bacterium | reverse complement strand
GATCCAGCGCTGGGCGTCCACCTGGGCGGCCACACCCGGCATCTCCTGTTCCAGGAACTCCAGGAACTCCTCGGTGGTGATGCTGGTGAACTTGAAGTGATCGATGTACCGCTTGATGAAGGCGTCGAACTTGTCGCGGCCGGCGGCCTGCTCCAGCAGGCTGACCAGCAGGAAGCCCTTCTCGTACGGCACCAGGGAATAGAACTCGTCGGGGTCCTTGCCCTTGCCGTCGGTCTTCAGGCGCGTGAACGGCGAGTCGGGTCCGAACTCCCTGAGCGCCTCGTCCAGGCCGTTGCGCCCGATGGCCGCGCCCAGGGACTTGGCTTCGGCGCCCTCCAGGTTTTCCAGGATGCGCCGCTCGGCCCACACCGTGAAGCCCTCGTTGAGCCAGAAGTCGTCGATGGTGGCGTTGGTCACCAGGTTGCCTGTCCAGCTGTGGGCCAGCTCGTGGGCCAGCACGTTGACCAGCGAGCGGTCTCCCGCCAGCAGGGTCGGCGTCAGGAAGGTCAGGCGAGGGTTCTCCATGCCGCCGTAGGGGAACGAGGCGGGCATGACCAGGAAATCGAAACGATCCCACAGGTAGGGTCCGAAGACCTCCTCGGCGGCCAGGAGCATCTTGTCCACCTCGGCGAATTCATAGGCGGCCCGGTCCAGGGTCTCCGGCTCGGTGTAAACCCGCGAGCGCGGGCCCAGGTCGCGCGACACGATGTTGCCGACGGCGAAGGCGAACAGGTACGGCGGGATGGACTGGGGCATCTCGAAGCGGAAGGCGCGCAGGCCCGGCCTGTCCGCCGAACCGGCCTCGCCGGGAGCCGCCGCCATTACCACGGTCAGATCCTCGGGCACGGTCATCTTCGCATGGAAGGTGAACCGGGCCAGGGGCGAATCCTGCACGGGAATGACGCTGCGCGCATGGATGGCCTGGCACTGGCTGAACAGGTAGGGATGCTTCCCGCCGTCGGTCTGGGCCGGCTCTAGCCACTGCAGGGCGCTGGCCTCCGGACTGGTGGCGTAGGTGATGACGACCTGCTGCGTGCCCGCCGGCAGATCCAGGCGCAGACGCGAGCCCATGACCTCGTCCTTGTCCCCCAGCTCCCACTTGATCCCGGTGCCGTCGGGGGTGGTCACCTTGCTGATCTCCAGGTCGCGGGTATCGAGATCCAGCGGCCCGGTAACCGGGGCGGCCAGATCCAGGGTGGCAGTGCCGCTCATGCGGTGGGAATCGAAATCCACGGCCAGATCGAGGTCCATGTGCTTGACCCGGCCCTGGTCCAGATCGGTATAGGAATGGGGATCGCGGCAACTCAAGGTGGTACCTCCTGAAGCGTGGTGGGATGGACTGGTTGATCACCCGACAGGGTCGCAGGAAATGCGTCGAGGCGCAAGCGCTCACTGGGGATCTCACCGGGGATCCGACCTCCCATTATCCTCTGGCCCCTCATCTTTTCCTCCCTTAGTTTGACGGCATGAAAAATTTCCCTGCCCTGACCGCACTGCTGCTCCTGCTCACCGGTTGCGCCGCAACCGGAGGGCCCGTGACGGCACCGGTGCCGGATCCCCCCCACCGGATCCATCTCGCAAGCGTCTTTGTCCATGAGGACCGTCTGACCGATCAGGCCGCCTTCAGACCGGCGACGCGCAAGGTCTCGGTGATGACCCTGGCCATGGCCGATCCCATCGACCCTGTGCACGTCCCCCTGCCCATCGGCGACGCCGAACAGCTCGTCTTTCACCATTGCTACCGGAGCTTGACCACGATCTCCCTGGACGGCACGATGAGGGGCGCTCTGGCGAAGAGCTGGCGGAGCTTCGACAAGTACCGCCGCTGGGAATTCACCCTCGATCCCGAGGCCCGCTTCTGGAACGGCGATCCCGTGACCGCCCGGGCCGTGCTGGCCTCCTGGCGTGCCACCGAATACCGTACCACGGCCACGCCATCCCCTCCCAATCCCCTGCGCTGGTTGCGGCCATCCGGCGGCGACATCCGGCCCATGGATGATCACACCCTGGTGATCACCCTGACCGAACCCATGTCCGACCTGCCCGCCCAGTTGGCGCACCCGGCCCTGGCCGTGCGGGGAACGACTCCCGAAGACGAAGCCTGGCCCCTGGGTACCGGCCCCTGCCGTCCCGTCGCCGCAGCCGGAGGATGGAGCCTGGTCCCGGCCTTTCCCGGGGCCGCCCGCTGGGACACCCTGCGTCTGGTGGACGCCGGAGCCGGATCCCCGCCCCCGGACCTGGCGCTTGCCTCCACCACGGACTCCGGCCGGAGCCTGATCCGTGTGGCCCTGCCCTGGTCCCGCCTGTACCTGCTGGTGTGCCCGCCCGCATCCCTGGGCGCCACGGAGGAGGAACGCCGCCGCTGGACCACGGAGCTGGACCCCACCCTCTGGGCCGCGGACCTGGCACCCAGGACCGCCGAGGAAGCCCCCACCTGGAGCTTCTGCCGGGACAGCCAGCGCCTCTGCCCCTACCTGAACCTGGAAGTCCCGGCCTGGAACTGGCCGGATTTCGACTGGCCGGGCCGCACCGCCGCCAGGGACCGGGACCTGGTGCTGTATCCCCAGGACGACCCGGTGGCCCGGAAGTTGGCCGTGATCCTGGCCGAGCACGCCGCCCGCCCTTTGCGTCCCGCCGAGGCCATGGCCGGACGCGGGCCCCTGACCCCTCCACGCCGTCCCACGGCCGGGCTCGAGCCCCAGGCCCTGGGCCCTTCCCCCGCCGAGTTCGAGGCCGCCCTGCAGGCGGGCCGCGCCGGTGCCTACGTCCTGCCCATGGGGCGCTGGTTCGGCTCGGCCTGCCGTCAGCTGGCGGCCATCCTGGGCCGGGCCTACTGGCTGGAGGAAGCCGCGGACGACGCACAGGTCAACGACCAGCCCCTGCCCGCCAACGCCCGCGCCCTCCACCCGGTGGACTATGCCGACCCCACACAGGCCGAGCAGGTCGCCCTGCGCCTGGAACGCTCCCGGGTGCTGACGCCCCTGGTCGTGACCCGACCGGAACTCGGGATCCGCCCCGGCCTTGCGGGTCTGAAGGTGGATTTCCAGGGAAACGTGGATCTGACCGGAGTGGGGAATCGCTAGCCGGAACCATCGGGTCGCAGCAGGTCCAGCAACGTTTCCCGCACCCGGACCGGGTCGGCGCGGCCGGCCGACAGGGCCATGACCCTTCCCATCAGGAATTCCAGCGCCTCGGCCTTGCCCGCGAGCCAGGAGTCGACCGCCTCGGGAGCCTGGGTCAGGGCCTCACGACACCAGATGTCCAGCTGATCACGGTCATCGATCCCCGACAGGTTCAGCCGCTGCACCACCTCCTCCGGCGTCGACCCCGGGTCGGCGAGCAATGCCGCCAGGACCTGCTTGGCCGCCGGGCGACCGATCATCCCTGAGGCCAGCAATCGCAGCAGGTCGGCCATGGCCGCAGGCGGCACCGGAAACGGTCCGGGCCGCAGGTCATTCGTATCCCAGCGGCCGGCGACCTCGGTCAGGATCCAGTTGGCCGCCAGCGTCGCCCCCTGGGCCACCTCCGACTCTGCCAGCCTTCCGGCCACGGCCTCGAAGTAGTCCGCCAGAACCCGATGGCGGCACAGGGTGAAGGCCGCTTCGGACGCCAGGTGATACTGCCGACGCAAACGTTCCCGCCTGGCCTCCGGCAGCTCGGGCAACCGGTCGGCCAGTCGCGCCAGCTGTTCCTGCCCCACCGACACGGGCGGCAGATCGGGCTCCGGCAGGTAGCGGTAGTCGCGGGTCTCCTCCTTGGGCCTCAGCAGCCTCGTGCACCCGGATTTCCGGTCCCAACCCCTGGTTTCCTGCACCGGGACCGCGCCGCGGTCCGCCAGGGCCGTCAGGCGTTCGACCTCGTGGTCCACGGCCCGACCGATCATGCCGGGGGAGTTGAGATTCTTCAGCTCGCTCCACGGTCCATGCCAGGGATGGGGCCCGTCCTGACGGGTCAGGAATCCCACGTTGGCGTCGCAGCGCATGCTGCCTTTCTCCAGGTTCCCGTCGCTGACCTCCAGGTAGCGCAGCAGCCGGCGCAAACCCTGGAGCCAGGCCCGCACCTGCGCCCCGGTTACAGGGGCCGGCTCGGTGACGATCTCCAGCAGCGGCGTGCCGGCCCGGTTCAGATCCACCGCCACGGTTCCGACCCGGGGTCCGGCCAGGATCCGCGCTGCGTCCTCCTCCAGATGCAGGCGCCGGATCATGAACCCGACATCACCGATGACCAAGCGGCCGCCGGTCGCCAGGGGGTGCGCGTACTGGGTGATCTGATAGTTCCGCGGCAGGTCGGGATAGAAATAGTGCTTCCGGTCGAAAGCACTGCGCCGGTTCACCCGGGCCCCCATGGCCAGAGCCACCTGCAATCCGCATCTGACCGCATCCTCGGACAACACCGGCAGTGAGCCCGGCAATCCCATGCACACGGGGCAGGTCAGGGCATTGGCCGCAGCGTCCGGCAGATTGGGACACGCACAGAACAGCTTGGTGGAGCTCTGCAGCCGCACATGGATCTCCAGCCCCACCGAGGGGATCAGCTGGCTCAGGACCGCCGGTGCCATGGCGCCTCCTTGCGGGAGCGGAATGCCAGTGCCTGCTCCAGGGTCCGGCCCAGGCGGACCAGCAGTTCCTCCCCCAGGTGCGGGCCCACCAGCTGCACGCTCAGGGGCAGGCCCCGCTCATCCAGACCCGTGGGGATGGTCAGGGCCGGCAACCCGGCCAGGCTGGCCGGCGTCGTGAAGCAATCGGTGCGGTACATGGCCAGCGGGTCGTCCAGCCGCGATCCCAACGCGAAGGTTCCCGTGGAGGCCGTGGGCAGGATCAGGGCGTCGATCCGGGAAAGGACGGCGTTCATCTGATCGGTCAGGACCTTCCTGCGGGCCCGCGCCCGCTCGTAGAACCGCTGACGGTAGCCGGCCTCAAGCACATGGGTGCCCAGCAGGATGCGCCGCTTGACCTCCGGGCCCAGCCCCACGGTCCTGGCGGCGGCCACGTATCGTCCGTAGGCCGTACTGCGGGGGCCGCCCGTCCCGTGCTCCCGCGGGCCGATCCCGTACAGGCTGCCGTCGTAGCGCGCCAGGTTGCTGGCCGCCTCGGCCGACGCCAGCACCAGATAGGTCTGCACGGCATCGTCCGCCGCCGGCAACTCGACATCCACCACCTGCAGGCCCAGGTCTCCGGCCACGGCCAGGACGCGTGCGAAATCCTCCCGCACATCGGCCGCCTGCAGACCGGCCGTCAGATTGCGCGGCACTCCCAGGGTCAACCCTGGGAGCGGGACATCGGGATCCGGAACCACGAAAGGGGCCTCCAGAGAGGTGGCATCCCGCGGATCGGCCCCGGCCAGCACCGATAGCACCAGGGCGGCGTCGGCCACGCTGCGGGCCAGGATCCCGATGACATCCAGGGAGGAGGCGAACGGAACCAGTCCGTAGCGGGAGACGCGCCCGTAGGTGGGCTTGAGCCCCACCACGCCGCAGCAATGGGCCGGCAGGCGCACGCTGCCCCCGGTATCGCTGCCCAGGGCGAACCAGGCCAGGCCCGCGGCCACCGCTGCCGCGGCACCTCCGCTGGACCCGCCCGCGGTGAATCCCTGCCGCCAAGGGTTCTGAACCGGGCCGTAACTGGAGTATTCGCAACTGGATCCCATGCCGAATTCATCCATGTTGGCAAGACCCAGACAGATGCCGCCAGCCGCCTTCAAGCGTTCCACCACGGTGCTGTCGAAGGGGGAACGATAGCCGTGGAGGATCCCGCTGGCACAGTCGGTGGGCCAACCGAGGCCGCAGATGTTGGCCTTGATCGCGGCGCCGAAGCCGGCCAGGGGGCCACCGCTGCCGGCCGGCGGCTCGGGCGGAGGCGCCAGCCAGGTATAGGCGTTCAGGTCAGGGTTTTCTCCTGCTGCAGCACCGGCCATGGCCAAGGTGGCGGGCACCGCTTCAGCCGGACGTGTGCGGCTGACCTCGGTCATGGTCATGCTGCGCCACCAGGTCATGACGCATCCGTTTCCGGCAGGGGCGACGGCGCGATGATCAGGTCCCCGTCCGGGTGCGGCAGGTTCTCCCTGACGATCCGCCTGTCCAGGGGCCGGACCACTTGCCCCTCGTTTTCCGCGTGTGCGGCATCCCCGGGGTCCACAGATGTCTGCCCGGGGGTCGCGGGCAGGCCGCTGCAGAACCGGGTGATCTCCTCCAGTTGAGGCGCCAAGCGCCGCCGTTCCTGTTCCTCGAGGTGCAACCCTGCCAGTCGGGCCAGCTTGCCGATGTCCATTCCGCTCACGAGATCCTCCCTGGTTCCCCACCATTGTGTCGCCTGCGATCCCACCGCTCAACCGGGAAATTGCCGTCACTACCGGCGAGTGGTAGATTCAGGACAGAGTCAACCCGCGAAAGGAACCCGTATGAGCAACGAAACCGTCACCGTCGCCACCTACACCAGCAGGCCCGAGGCCGAAGCGATACGTGAACGCCTGGAAAGCCTGGGCATCTCATGCGAGGTGCAAGCCGACAATGTCGGCGGCATGCACCCTCACCTGGATGTGACTGCGGGCATCCGCCTGGTGGTCAACCTCGAGGACGAGGCGCGGGCACGTGAAACCCTGGCCGATCTGCAGGCTCCCGACCCCTCCCCCCCCTGGATCTGCCCGTCCTGCGGCGAAGAGGTGGACGGCAACTTCACCGTCTGCTGGAACTGCAAGCGGGAACGCGGGTGAGGATCCCGCTTCCGCTGATCCTGGGCGCGGCCCTGCTCTGCGGGCAGGCCGTCGCCCGCAATGCCCCCCGGCCGTCCCCCTGCCACACGCCCTCGATGCCAGCCTCGGCCTGGACCGACACCACGCGGCCGCCCGGACCGGACCGCGGCTATGCTGTCCTGAGCTACGACCTGACCCTGGACATCGATCCCGTGGCCAAGCAGATCGCCGGCGACGTGCAGGTGGGCCTGGTCCCCTTGCGTTCGGATCTCAACCGGGTGGTCCTGGACCTGGTGCGGAACCTGACCTGCGACGCCGTGACCGGTTCCGACGGAGCGCTGTCCTTCCGCCACGACGGGGACAGCCTGGTGGTGTTCCTGCCCACCGCCGCAGCCACCGCCCGGGCCGAGACCCTGACCATCGCCTACCAGGGGCGCCCCCTGCCCCACGGCGTCTTCGGCGCCGGTTTCATGTGGCGGACCCGCGATGCGGGCACCCCCGACGACCCCGGCGACGACATCCCCGTGATCGCCACGGTGGTCGAACCCTGGAGCGCCCACTCCTGGTGGCCGTGCAAGGACGTACCCGGGGACAAGGCCCTGGTCAGCCTGACCATCAGCGTCCCGGAGGACCTGCAGGTCGTCGCCAACGGCACCCTGACCGCCGAGGACACCCCCGTAGCCGGACGCCGCCGCTTCCGGTGGCGGGAAGCCTATCCCATCGCCCCCTACCTGGTCTCGGTGGCCATAACCGGTTACGACTCGTGGAGCGAATCCTGTCTGCCGCCTGTGGGACCGGAGGTCCGGCTGGACTACCACGTCTTCGGCGAGGATCGCCAGAAGGCCGCCTACGACTTCGCACCGACGTGTTCCATGCTCGAGATGATGACCGACATCGCCGGCCCCTATCCGTTCGCCGGGGAAAAATACGCCCAGGCCGAGATCAAGTGGATCGGGGCCATGGAACACCAGACGGCCACCAGCATCAGCCAGTTCTTCCTGACCGGGGACCGGGCCAACGAGACCATCATCATCCACGAGATGGCCCACCAGTGGTTCGGCGACAGCTTGACACCTGCCTCCTGGCAGGACATCTGGCTCAACGAGGGTTTCGCCCGCTACTGCGAGGCCCTGTGGACCGAGCGTACCTACGGGCCCGAGACCTACCGCGATTTCATGCACACCATCGGCATCCTGCGTCACCCGGACCTTTTCGCGGGCGAAGGCATCCTGACCGATCCCGACCCCATCCTGCCCAACATCCTGATCTACAACAAGGGCGCCTGGGTGCTGCACCTGCTGCGCCTGCTCGTGGGCGACGAGACCTTCTTCACCTTCCTGCACGACTACGCCAACGACCCCGATCTGGTATGGGGGACCACGAACACTCCGGCCATGATCGCCCACGCCGAGGCGGCCGCCGGCCGTTCCCTGGCGGCCTTCTTCACGCCCCTGCTGGAAACCGACGCCGTCCCGGTGATCCAGGCCGTGTTCCGACTCCAGCCGCCCACCGTGACCCTCACCCAACGCCAGAAAGACCTGTTCGAACTGCCGGTGCCCGTGAAGATCTACACCCCCGCCGGGTCCCGCGAGGTGATCCTGGATCTGGACTCCCGCAGCGCCACCTTCGCCCTGCCCGCGGACGGACCCGTGGATTCCCTGCTTCTGGACCCCGACGGCATGACCCTGATGCGCACCGTCCCGGCCGCCCCCCGCCCCCTGGAAGTCCGGGGACCAGCCCCGAACCCTGTCTCAGGTGCCGGCGGTATATTCAGGATATTTCTCATGAATCAGTCGGAAGTTGTTGTCAACATATACGATGCAAGAGGGCACGTGATTGATTCAACCGACCTGGGAACCCTGGACGCCACCGGCCCGGCCGGTGACGAAACGGCGACACCGCACACCTTCTGCTGGCCCGGTTCCGGCTCCCGCCCCATGGCTTCGGGGATCTTCTGGCTGCGCTTTACCGCCGGCAAGGCCCAGGCCACCTGCAAGCTCACGCTCATCCACTGACTCTCACACCCCGGGACCCACGGGACGTCAATCCAGGGGCACCAGCGGGGCGAAGCGAGGGTTGATGTGCTTGCGGCCGGCCTCGGTGAAGTCCACGGTGACCAGCATGTCGTCCCCGGTGCCCTCCACCCGGGCCACGACCCCCGCGCCGAAGATGCCGTGGGTCACAAGCTGCCCCTGGTAGTAGGAGCGTGACTGGTCCACATCGCCCTGCCAATTCACCTGCTGCGCCGGCCCC
>CAYPVD010000123.1:0-8950 GCA_964414055.1 uncultured Fibrobacteraceae bacterium | reverse complement strand
GCCCGTTCCCTGTCCATCAGCAACGGACAGGTTCTGCAGTTCACCGTGGACGCCAACGGGTACCAGATCCTGGATCCGATCAGCGGGCAGGTCCTGCGCTCGGGCCAGTTCAAGAAGGGTCTGACCCTGGATACGCCCCAGACCGCCAACTTCTTCCCCTGGGGCATGGCCGACGGAACGGTGTTCAATCTATCCAACGGCGCAGGCAACAGGCAGATCACCCTGTTGCCCACCGGACTGGTGGAGGTGCAATGATGCTGATGCGTTGCCGCCACAACCTGACCGCCTTTTTGCGACGAGGCAGGATTTCCCTGCCCGGCCGCGAAGGTTTCACCCTGGTGGAAATCCTCATGGTGCTGGTGATCCTCTCGGTGGGCGTGCTGCCCATCGCCCTGATCCAGCATCGTGCCCGGCGCGAGGTTACCCAGTCGGACATCTATACCCGCGCCATCACCGTGGCCCAGGCCCAGATGGAACGCATCAAGAGCCAGGGTTTCGGCAACATCACCAATGAGACGGGCGCGGACGGGGTCATCAACTGGACCAGCACGGTCACCAACGTGGGGTTCGGACTGGACCGGGTCGAAGTGGCCGTCACCTGGCAGGAGGGTGGGGCGCCCATGACCCTGACCTTCGCCGACTTGGTGTCCATGCGCTGATTTCGGCCCCGTGGGGGCAAGGGAGAACGACCGGATGACACGCTTGAAGGGGCAGGACATGAAGAACCGCGGGGGCATGACCCTGGTGGAGCTGATGGTGGCTCTGCTCATCTTCGGCATCGTGATGAGCGTGGTTTTCTCCGTCATGGTCAACAGCCGCAACAGCTACGAGGATACCCGGGAACGGGCCCAGTTCCAGCAGTCCATCAGGGCGGTGATCTCCCTGTTGACCAGGGAAATCCGTTCGGCGGGCTGCAATCCCACCCAGGCCGGTTTCGAGCCGCTTCCCGTCGCGTCGGCCTGGGTCCTGCAGTGCCGGTCGGACCTGAACGGGGACGCGGATGCCAACGATCTCAACCCGGACGAGAACGTGACCTACACCTTCAATCCGGGCACCGGCGAGCTTTTCCGGGACAACGGTTCCGGACCCGTGGTCATCCTGCGCGGATTGCAGGGCGTGGCCTTCAATTTCTACGACGGGGCGGGGAACCAGTTGAACAACGTTCCCCTCGGTCCCCTCGACCGCGCCCAGGTACGCGAGGTCGGCGTGACCCTGCAGGGGGATCTGGGCGACGGGGAAACGGTGAGCTACAGCACACGCGTCGCCCTGCGTAATGGTTAACCCGCGGGGCGCGAGCCCCCGCAAGGAGAATGAGATGAACAGGAACATCGAAAGCAGCCACCGCTACGACCGCCGGGGTTTCGCCATGGTGACGACCTTGCTGGTGGTGCTGGTGCTGAGCGTGATGGCCCTGGGGGCGGCCTGGATGGCCAGCTCGGAGAAGAAGACCACCTTTGCCGAAGGGTCGCACATCCGGGCCGTCCTGTCGGCCGATGCCGGCAGCGAGGCGGGCATCAACTTCATTCGGGTCTCGGACACGCCGCCCCGCATCAACGATTTCTCCACCATGACCGTGGCCGATACGGGCGAGACGGCCCTCAAGGGTTCGCAGTCCTACGAGTTCGATTGCCGCTACCAGACCAAGCGGCCCAAGCCGGGATGGGGCATGAAGTACCTGGATTACGACTACGCCATCGGCTCCAAGGGCCAGGCTTCCACTCAGAGTCGCAGCGACGTCCAGGTCCTGGTCAGCAGGTTGTTCAAGGAAGGTTATTGACAAGTCACGGGGGATTAGGTCGGGCACGGTGTCCCGAAGAGCAGGAGAAGACCATGAACTACAAGAAGTGTGGAAAATCCAGGTGGGTCCTCGCCTTGACGGCGTGCCTGCTGGCTGTCGCGTCGGCGGCACCATCGCCGGCCCAGAACTGCGAAGTACCCTTGTTCGTCATGCAGAGCATGACCGGCGCCAACGTGATGATCCTCGCGGACAACTCCGGCTCCATGAATGCGGGCATCTACCACCTCGATTACGATCCGAACGTGACTTGGTCGGGTAACTTCACATCGGGTTACACCTACTACATCTCCAAGTCGGATTACTACACGCCCAACGACTTCAATTCCTACTGGCCGCCATTCCCGTCCATCTACCTGGTGGAATCGGATAACGGACAAGACGGCCGCTATTCCGGGAACTACTTGAACTGGATGTACTTCCACGCCACCCCGGTGCAACAGGCGAACATCCCGGCCGTCACCAGGATCCAGGTGCTCAAGTCCGTTCTCAACGAGATCATCACGCGCTCCCAGCGCCTGAACTTCGGATTGACTGTTTTCCAGTACGACCACGGCGGCAGCATCATCGGTAATTGCGGCGTCAACGAGACGTCCCTGCACGCCCAGATCAACGGCATCACGGCCAACACCTGGACGCCCCTGGGCGAATCCATGGAGACGGTCCTGGACTACTTCGCCTACGACGGTCCCAGTGCCGTGATCCAGTCCCCGTGCCAGTACAACTTCGTGCTGGTGGTCACCGACGGTTTGCCCACCATGGACCTGGATGTCAGCCCCTACCTGTGGGACGCCGACCATGACGGACACGATCCCGGGTCCTGCAGCAGCCTCGGCACACCGTATCCCGATTACTACGACTGCAGCGACCATTTCGACGACATCGCCTACTACATGTTCCACGAGGACCTGCGTCCGGACATGGACGGCCAGCAGAACGTCATCACCTACGTGGTCGGGTTCCACGAGAACGGGCAGTTGCTACAGGACGCCGCCGCCAACGGGGACGGCCTGTTCTTCAACGCGGAAAACGCGTTCGAGCTGTACATGAGCATGGAATACGCCATCCAGGATATCCTGCGCCGCATTTCCGCCGGTTCGGCCGTGGCCGTGGTGTCCACCGAACGCGGCGTCGACGACCGCCTCTACCGGGGCAAGTTCATGCCCCTGGACTGGGACGGCTACCTGGAGTGCTACGCCCTGCCCTACGAGGACGGCGATCCAGCCCTGTGGGAAGCCGGTCAGCTTCTCAAGTCGCGCAGTTCCTATTCGCGGAACATATTCACGGCCATCGGCTCCAACGAGATGGACTTCAACTCTTCACAGGCGCTCACGCTTCAGCCGTACATGAATGTCATGAGTCCGGCCGAGGCCGAGACCCTCATCAACTGGGCCCGGGGAATAGAGTACCCGGACAAGAGATACCGCAACAACTGGAAGCTGGGCGACATCGTCCACGCCACGCCGGTCGTCGTCGGGCCGCCGGCGGACTTCATCGCCGAGGAAAGCTACCAGAATTTCGCCGAGGCGAACGAGAACCGGCAGAAGATGGTCTACGTGGGCGCCAACGACGGCATGCTGCACGCCTTCAACGCCGACGACGGCACCGAGGAATGGGCCTTCGTGCCGGAATTCGCCCTGCCTGATTTTGCGACCATGGCCGATTCCGGCTATTGCCACACCTACACGTGCGACCAGACGGCGACAGTCAAGGATGTGTACTTCGGCGGGGTCTGGCACACGGTCCTGATCGCCGGTGGACGCGAGGGCGGAGCCAGCCTGTTCGCCCTGGACATCACCGAACCCGATAATCCCGAGGTCCTGTGGCAGAAGGATCTGCCCAACGGCAAGGCCTACAGCTCCCAGGTCCAGGTGGTGTCCATCGACGACAACCCCGTGGCCATCGTGGGCTCGGGTCTGGACGACACCGACGGCGAAGCCTGGGTCTATGGTTACGACGTGGAAACGGGGAATCTGCTGGGCTCCAAGCTGCTCAGCACCAACAGCAAGGGACGCAACAAGGCCACCAGGCCGGCAGTTGTGGACCTGGACCTCGACGGCAACGTGGATCTGATCTACGTGGCCGATCTCCTGGGCTCGCTGTGGCGCCTGGAGGTGTACGGCTACACCAACCCCGACAACTGGGGTGTCACGGAGCTGTACAGCGGAGCCAACGAGATCACGGCTCCGCCCACGGCGGCCTACGGGAGAAACGGAGAGGTCTACGTGTACTTCGGGACGGGCGCCTACCTGTCCGAGGACGACATGACGGACCTGACGCCCCAGAGCTTCTACTGTGTGATCGACCGGCAGGACGGATCCTCCCTCGACTACAAGGACCTGGAAGACCAGACGAGTACGATCCATACCGTCGAGGGTTCTTCCGGCTGGTACGTCGAGCTCTGGAACGAGCCGGGAGAACGGGTGACCGAGACGGCCGTGGTGGTGGCCGAGACCGTGATCTTCACCTCCTTCGCTCCTACCCAGGTCGCCTGCGTGGGCGGCGGGACGTCGTATCTGTACCAGATGAGGTACGACGACGGCGGGATGGCCAAGGATGCGGAAAGCGAAGATCCCGAGGACCGCTCGGTTTCCCTGGGCGACGGCGTGGCCTCCTACCCGGTGGTGGATCTGTCCTCGGGGACGGTAGTGGTGCAGTCCAGCGACGCCCAGATCCATGTCAACGACATCGCGGCTCCCATCACCAGGATGACCGTCCGGTCGTGGCAGGAGAACTACGACAACGTCACCATCCCCCAGGGCGGGCAGATGGATCTCCAGTAGGCGGCTGAATACAACGGGGCTACGCCCCCGAGGAGGTAGATCATGAGAAACACGAAACCACGCACCGGCCGCCCGTTGCTGATGATCCTGCTGGCCGTCGCGGTCCTTCTGGCCGGGTCTGCCGACGCAGGCTGGTTCAACAAGAAGCAGGACAACTCCTGCAAGATGCCGACCAATCATCGCTTCAACAGGGAGCCGTCGAGGACCTTTACCCGCGGAGTTCTGCACCAGGAGGCCCGTGGGGAGTGGATGCTGGACCAGCGTTCCATCAGGTTGACGAAGGATTGCTTGATTTCCGGACCGGACGGGGAAAATGCCGCGTTGGTTCCGGGGCGCACGGCCATCGTCACCGGCACCATCGCCGGCGATATGATCCTCGTAACCGGGGTGCGGATGTTGCCGCCGGAGTGGTCCACGGTACCGACCATGAAGACCGAGGGTGTGAAGACGCCCAGCGAAACCAATTCCGCCGTCGGAGTCATCAAGGACGTGCCGATGTAGAACCCCGGCGGGACGGGAGTCCCATGATGTCCTGCAGGCGGGAGATCTGATTCCTCTGGACATCCGTCATGTTTTTCAAGCGCGCCGCCCGGGCCAAGTGGGTTCGGGCGGCGTCTTGTTGCCCCGCATTCCATTCGACCAGGGCCAGGTTGAACCAGGCGTTGACGTAGTTGGGCTCGTCCCGGGCCAGATCCTGCAACAAGGAGCGCGCCCGGCGCAGGTTGCCGGTTTCGGCCAGCAGCGAGGCGTAGTTCACCCGGACCTGGCGGTTTCCGGGAGCAAGGCGGTAGGCGTGGGCGAAAGCGGCCAGGGCCGCGTCTTTTCGACCTTCCCCGCGCAACAACAGTCCGACGTGGAGGTGAGGCAGGAACCAGGCCGTGTCCATGTCGGCGGCCCGCATGTAGGCAGCCAAGGCCTGGGCCGTGTCGCCGACGGCCTCGAAATCACGGCCTAGACGGTAGGGAATCAGCCGCTCGGAAGGATCGCGGACAGCGGCCAGGCGCAGGGCCGAGATGGCGGCCCGGTAGTCCTTGGCGTTCTCCAGGTGGCCGGCCAGCTGGTAGGGGGTCTCGGCCAGTCCGGGCCTGGCTTCTTCGGCTGCTTGGCCTTCGGCCAGGATGGTTGCGACGTCGCCGCGCCGGGAAGCGCGCGAGGCCTTGTGCAGGTGGACCTGCCAGTCGACCTCGGATTTGCTGAAGGCCGTCCACCCCGGCCACAGAGCGGCGGCGAGCAGAACCAGGGCACCGGCGCGATGGGGCCAGCCCGGGCCGCGGCGGACCAGATGCACCAGCAGGGCCGCCGCCGGAACGGCCAGCACCGGCACCAGGGGCAGCCGGTAGCGGGAGGTGGGAAAGAACGGCATCAGGCTCAGGAAGTAACCCATGATCAGCAGGACAAGGATCGTCTTGCCGGGACGCGGCAGCAGGGTCAGACCCAGAAGTCCGGCCGCGGCGAGCAGGAAGAAAGGCACCGGCAGCAGACGCAGGGGCCACAGGTGGTCCCGCCAGAAATCGTAGCAGGTGATCTGCGGCAATTCGTAGCCGTTCCAGAAACGATACGCCTTGTGGAAATAGAGTCCAGGCATGGCGCGCCAGTCCTTCAGGAACAGCCGTACGGCACGCCCGGCCAGGATGCGTGAGACCTCCGACCCCTTGAGATCGCGGCCCGTCTCCTGTTCCAGGGTCTTTTCCAGGGAGGGGTCGAAATCGGCCTGGGGGCGATCGGTGACGTGGGCGAAGATGCCCTTGTACCTGGCCTGCTGGCCGATCAGGAGGTTGACCCCGCCGTTGCTGGTCAGCAGGGTGAAGTCGTCGGCCACGATGATGTTGCGCAGGGTCACGGGCAGGATCAACAGCATGGTGCCCAGCACGAGGGCCGCCAGCGCCCTGGTGCGAGGAAGGCCGGATGGGGGATGCCGCCACACCCAGACACCCAGCAACACCGGGTAGAGCAGGATGTTGCCGCGTCCGGTGGCGGTCAGGCCCACCAGGGCGCCCAGGAGGAGCCAGCGCCGCACCGAAGGCTGCGCCACGGCCCGCAAGGTCTGCAGGGCGATCAGCAGCATCAGGGTGGTGATCAGGGTCGCCATGAGCAGCTGGCCGGCGTAGAACACCGCCGGGCCGTAGAAGGCATAAAGGGCGGCTGCCACCAAGGGAACCGGCGAGGGAAGTTCCGGACGCATCGCCTCGGCGAGACGATGCACCAGCCAGATGTTCAATACCGACAGGATCAGCTGCAGGGCAAGGGGCACCAGGATATGAGGTCCACTCACCAGATAGATCAGCGCCAGCAGGTGCGGGTACAGGGGGCCGAGCCAGTAGGTGTGATACCAGTCCCAGTTGCCGTCCAGCAGCTGCAGGGCCCATTCCTGGTAGGCCTGACCGTCCAGCAGGGGAATGTTGGCCAGGTCGGTGCCCTTGATGACGAGGAAGTAGGCCAGGCGCAGGGCCGCGGCGACGGCCAGCAGCAGGATCAACAGGCGGTGCCGGGTGCGTTGGTTCATGGCCGGGAAAAGTCGAGGCGCAGACGCGCGGGGTGATCAAAAGAATGACCCGCAGGGTCCCGGGTGGGGTGCGGGGTCGTGCCGGGCAAATGACGGTAGTCCGGCAGCGGACCGGTGGAGTATCTTGGCGGAGTTTCCATGAGTGTATGCTAACCGGGGAAGGCGGTGGCCGCCATGGCGAAAGTACGGGTCTGCGGGCACCGCGGCGCGGCGTCCCGGGCGCCGGAGAACACCCTGGCGGGCATCGCCCTGGCTCGCAGCCTGGGCGTCGAGCGGGTGGAGGTGGATCTGCGGTTGACCAGGGACGAGGAAGTGGTCCTGCACCACGACCGCGACCTGGGACGCACGGACAACGGTCGGGGTCCCGTAAGGGAGGCTGATCTGGAGCACCTGCAGACCCTGGATGCCGGTTCGTGGTTCGATCCCGGGTTCCGGGACCAGCGGATTCCTTCCCTGGGCGACCTCCTGGCCGCCTCGGGCCGGGTTCTGTGCTGGAATCTGGAGCTGAAGACCGACGGCGATGACTCTGCGGTGCGCAGGCAGATCCTGAAGGATGCGGTGCTGACCGGAATCGCCGCCCCCGGGATATTTCCCCGCGTGCTGATCACATCCTTCGACCATGATCTGATCCGGGAGATCCTGAGCGTCGCAAGGGCGCCACGTTGCGGGTTCATTTTCGGACACCACGTTCCCGTACCGGCGGATCACGCCACGACGGCCGCGGTGTTCAGCATGCAGCACGACCTGATCACGGCCGACGGGGTGGCCAGGGCTCACGACGCGGGCAAGGAGGTTCACGCCTGGACGGTCAACGACCGGGTGACCCTCGAACGGATGGCGGCGATGGGCGTGGACGAGGTGATCAGCGATGATCCCGGCCTGATGCTCACCCTGCTGTGACGGATACGACCACGACGGTGACGTTGTCGCGCCCGCCTGCTTCCAGGGCGGCGGCCACCAGGGCCTCGGCGGCTTGCCGGGTGTTTCCGCCGGCCAGCAAGATGGCGATCCGGTCGTCGGGTACCATGTCCGTCAGGCCGTCCGAACAGAGCATGTAGCGGTCGCCCGGCCGGTGCGGCTGCTCGGTCTCCGTATCGACGGTGGGGCTCTCCACGCCGCCGCCGAGGCAACTGGAGACCAGGTGGCGGGAGATGTTGCCGGGGTCGGCCCCCGAGCGCAGCATCTGGTTCCTGATGGAATGGTCCTCGGTAAGCTGATCGAGCCGGCCGTCGCGCAGGCGGTACAGCCGGCTGTCCCCGGCGTGGAAACGCACGAGGCCGTCCGGGGGCAGGAACCAGGCGCCGACCAGGGTGGAGCCCATGCGGAAGGGCCCTTCGTCCGGGTTGCCCTCATCGACGAGCTGGTTGTGGATGTTGACCAAGACGTCTGCGAAAGCCCGGTGGTCCTCGGGCCGCGAGGGCAGGCGACCCGCCGAACGGGAGGAATCCAGCAGCTCCAGAACCCGCCGGCTGGCGATTTCGCCGTGAGCGTGCCCACCCATGCCGTCGGCGACCGCGACCAGGAGAGGTGTGGAACCACCGGTGGCGACCCCGTAGGGATCAGCGCGGCCGAGGCGGTGATCCACCAGGAACATGTCCTCGTTCCGGCTGCGGACATGGCCCTTGTCGCTGATGGCATGGACTTCGAAAGGCATGAACAGACGGATCTCCCGGGTGGGTTGTCGTTTCGGAGCCGGGGTCTATGACATATTATCGTGTGCCGGACTTGAACCGGCCACCGGAAAGTCCACGGCCACGGGAACACCGCAGGGAGTGTGCGCATGCGGCGACAGAAGAAGGCGATGCTGCTGGGTCTGACCGCCGTGCTGGCATGGTCCACGGTGGCCACGGCCTTCAAGCTGGCCCTGCG
>CAYPVD010000122.1:0-9032 GCA_964414055.1 uncultured Fibrobacteraceae bacterium | reverse complement strand
TGGACGAGACGTTGCTGTCGATCTCCACCACAGAGATACCGATGCCGCCGATCACCAGCAACAATGCGGTGGCTATGACATTGGCCGTCACCTGGCTGTGAATACCGAAAAAGCCCAGCGCGAAGGCCGCCAGCAACTGCAGGTAGTAGCTCACCGAAACGAAGTACGCCCCCGAAAGGACCATCCGGGAAGCGAAGGCGATTTCGTGGGCTGGCCCGTGCCCGACGTTTTCGATGGGCTCGAAGTAGCGGATGTTGAAGCGGATGGCGCTGCCCACGAAGTAGGCCAGCACCAGCAGCGCGGCCATGAAGACCACCGCCAGGTTGCCCACGACCGCGGCCAGCAAGGGGGCGCTGACCAGGAATCCACTGCCCATGATCGAAGCCAGCGGGGTGACCGTGGCCTTCCAGCCGGGACTGCCGCTCAACCTCTTCGAAAAGGCCAGGTAGGCAGCCACGGCCAAAGCGGTGGCGACGATCACGACGTTGATCATGAACGGATCCCCGATCATTGGGAACAAGTGGGTGCCGGGTGCCGGATGTCTTGTTACCTGGTACAAAGGCAACTTACCAAGCAAGGATCACTCAGCCCAGCCCCAACTCCCTGCGCAGGTCGGAAAAATCGAAGGCGTTTTCACCCTCGAAACGGGCTTCATGGTTTTCCAGGTCCTTGATCAGAACCTCCACATCGCGGCGACCCTGAGCCGTGCGGACGGCCTGTCGTGGCGTCCGTCCCTTGAGGGCCGGCAGGGGTTGATCTGGCCAGGTCGCATAGTGCCGCCGCTTGAAATCCAGGGTCAAGGCGCGTGTTTCCTCGGTATCCAAGAACGAGGAGTCCGGCAACGAAGGCTTACGGGCACCGAGGGACATGGGGTCCGAATGCTCCCGCAACTGGTGGCGGATCAGGTCTCCGCAGGCCTTTTGCACCCTGGACCGCAATGCATCCGCCCGGGCTACGGAGTTGGTCGTCAGACGCAGGCTTGACCGTTTGAGCATGGCCATACCTATGATCGTGTTTTGGAGGTCCGGCTCGGTTCCTTGCTGCAGGAACACGAACTCCTGGTCGCCGGAATTATTCTCGGGGGGAAGAACATCCTCCATGCCCATCAAGATATCCGCCACCCGCCGACGATCAGCGGCCTCGAATTCGAAATGATCCCGGGTTAGCAGAAGGGGGTCGCCATCGGTGTTGGACAGCTGGGGCGGTATCGACCTGGCCAACTCCATTCTCTCCACCTGGTCCTCCCACTTCCGGATCAGGTAGCGACCGAATTCCCCTGCGCGAACCCTGTCCACCGGTACAGTCCGGCGGCGGCGCAGTCGCTGACGTGCCAAACGAACAACCTCGGCCGCCTCCAAGGGAGGAAGAGGTCGGGGGTGGAGGCCGCTAAAATAGTATTCGTCGGAAAGACCGATCACTCTCGCCAGAACCGTATCGCGAACGATGAGGGATCTGGATGCGGTTCCGTCCCGGACCCGGCGGATCTCGCCGGTCAACTGATCCTCGAGGGTGATGCTTTCCCCGGGTTCCACGTCGACAACCTCCCAGACCGAGAGCCAGGCCTCGCACTGGGCGTCCATGAACTCCCGCTCCCAAGGATCACGCGGTCTGCCGGATTCCTCGAGAAAATGCTCCAGGACCGTTGTGCCCTCGACGGGAAAACCGAAAACCGACCAGGGAATGGCCAATTGCATGGCATCCTGGGGATCGTCGAAATCCTTCGTATGGTCCCAGTAGGCCGACTCGAAACGATGATCCGCATATCCCATCAGCAAATCGATCAAGATGTCTTCCCGACTCTTCCGGGTGATGGCGGTAATTTCCCCGGACACGACCTCCTCATCGGCGCGCAGGTGACAACGCTTGTACTTCTTGCCGCTACCGCAGGGACAAGGATCATTGCGACCGGTCTCACTCAGGCGCCTCTGCGCCTCTGAAACGGCCTCGGTGAGCCTCGCACTGTTGACATCGAATTCATCATAAGCGTCAAAGGGGAAGGTGAAGCAAACTTCCAGGTCGTCGCGATCGAAAAAGGATTCGCAGACAGGATGGATACGATCCTGTGTGAACAGGTTCTTGTGCTTCAACCAAAAGGCAGCCAGCGCCGAAGTGCCCGCCGCGATGACCTTGGTCTCATGGGCGGAACAGGGCACCGGGACTCCATCCGGATCATAGTTCAGGGGCACAGGATAGAGACCGTCGTCCGGCAAGGGCCAGTCATGGTCAGCCACCTCCTTCAGCATGGACTCGGGCAGGTCCCGCTCTTCCACGAAATCCAGGGCCAACCATCCTGCTTCGAATTCGGGGAACTTCTCGGCATCGTCGGGATACATGGCGATCATGGTGAAAGACTGATAGTCCTCCAGGGATGAAAAGAACATCACTCCCAGGTTCTCGCCCAACTGCCCGATGATGCACACGCATGCCCCTTCAATGCCCAGGGATGGTATGTCCATGCGGATCACCTGGCTGTCGTCAGCGGTTTCCCATGGTTTCAGACCATATAGGATCTGGGCGGCCTGAAAAAGGTCCCTCATCAATCCGGCCGGTATATGGCCTTCGTTCAGATAGGTCATGGGAACCCTCTCCGAGTCCGGTCCGATATCCTTATTTTCCATGTCCTTGAGCATGGTGTTCAGGATATCCGCGATTTCAGGGGTGGGGGCGATCATCACCGGAATGGTGTTTTCGGTAACCGCCAGAACTTCATCGGCCAGGTCGGTGTCCGCCACCCTGATGATGTCCGGCCGACGCGGGGAACCGACCAGGGGGGCTTCCAGAGCTGTTATCAGTGTCTCGCCCAGAGCGGTGCCGATTTCCTCCGGATGAACGACCCGGGTTCCGGCCACCACCCCCACGGGCAGTTCCAACCAGAAGACCACGACACCCCTGTAGGGCTCTTCCCGGTCATGAATGGTGAACGGAGTCCGCCCGTAGCCACCGACCCATTCAAGCCGAGAGGATTCTGGGCGGAAACGCCCTTTACTATCACTGCTATGGTTGGAAACCATTTTCATTACCAGCCTTTTTGTGAGGAGTCTCACAAGGGATGACATTTTCCACGATTCATTCGCGTCCCAGAGAACGCTAACAAATACCGGAACAAATGAAAAGGCTGTGCCCTTGAGATCGTATCCGTTATTATGCTTCGCATATGGATGCTTCTCCGCATTTCGACATGCAACTCCGCAGCGCAGCATTTGCGTGGTTGCGTGAGCAGGTCGAACGACGGGGCGATGACGTTCTGCCGCGCACCATGCTATTGGATGGGTTTATCTTTATGGAACAGCGGGTTTCCTTGCTGAGCCCGGCCCAAGGGATCTTCAAACCCCGGGTGCTGCCGGAAATTCCCCTATCCATCACGACAACATCCAACGGTCCCTATGACGACAGCTTCGGCTCCGACGGTCTCCTGGCTTACCGTTACCGGGGAACCGATCCAGGACATCGTGATAATGTAGGGCTTCGCCTGGCGATGAGCCGCGGCATTCCCTTGGTGTATTTCCATGGTGTCGTCCCTGGAAAATACCTGGCCGTGTGGCCGGTGTTTATTGTGGGAGATGATCCGGATAGATTGACTTTCTCCGTGGCAGTGGATGACGCCCAAACCATGCTTGGCACTCATTCCGACCTGTCCGGCGCCGGAATCGCCGCGGATGAGGCAAGCCGCCGGATCTATATCACCAGGCAGGTGCGTCAACGTCTGCATCAGCGCGGCTTCCGGGAAAAGGTAATGGACGCCTACCGTCGCCAGTGCGCCATGTGTCGCCTCAAGCACGCCGAACTCCTGGATGCGGCACACATCATCGGGGACAAGGAAGAGGGCGGTGATCCGGTGGTGCCCAATGGTCTTGCCCTGTGCAAGATCCACCACGCAGCCTTCGACATGAACATCCTGGGCGTCAGCCCTGACTACCGGATCCTGGTGCGCGAAGACATCCTGCATGAGACCGACGGCCCCATGCTGCGCCACGGGCTACAGGAACTGCAGGAATCCCGTCTGATCGTCCCCCGCCGTACTGACTTGCGGCCGGACCGGGATCGATTGGCGCTGCGATTCGAGCGTTTCCTCAAGGCAGGATGACCTTGCGCCAGGTGCCCCCCGGGGGGTCGATATGTTGGAAATCAGCTGTTATTGGCCGAATGGACGCTGTTATTGAATCAGTCCGCCTGCCCTAGCCGTTCCCGACCAGAGTGGCGATGCGGGCCAGCACATCCACCACCACTCCACCCGGTACCCGGGCAATCAACTCCGCCCGGCGAACCCGCCAATCGAGACTTTTTATCTGATCGGACAGGACGGCCCCCGTGACCGGCACACCTTCGGGCAGAAGGACCTCGAAAGGATACCCTTTGATGCGGGTCGTCACCGGGCAGCACAGGGCCAGCCCCACCTTCTCGTTGTAAACCTGCGGCGACACCACCAGAGCGGGCCGTCGCCCGGATTGTTCATGCCCCGCCTGGGGATTGAACTGCAACCAGATCAGGTCTCCCCGGTTCGGAACCCAACGGTTCTTGGTCACCACGATTCCCCGCCTACAGCATCCCCGGTGTCTGTTTCCCCATGGAGATTGTCCCCGGTGATGCCGGCCAGCAGGTCTGCCAGTTCGAGAGTGCGCGGGTGGATCGGAGTGATGACCACGCAACCATCATTCAGGATGAGGTCGATTTCCGACCCTTCGTCCAGGCCAAGGTCCTTGGCGAAGACCTTGGGAATCCGTAATCCCAAACTGTTGCCCCACTTGACGAGCTTTGTTCTCATGCCACCCTCCTGTATATACATAGATTATACCTCCTTTATGGGGAATGTGTCAAGGGCCGTGGCGGTCCATATGGTTGCATCGGACGTGCCGGGGGATTCGGACATTCCGTTGTTCAGGGCGATAGAGTATGATTCGACTTGACCGTTCTCATGGTCTTGGTTGTCAGCTGGTCATCAGAAAGGTTCGGCAATGGCGGACTCCTGCCCTTTTTGCAACTTGGCCCAAGATGATATTGTCGCCGCCAACGAAGATTTCATCGCTCTGCGTGATGGTTTTCCGGTGTCCGATGGTCACACCCTGCTGGTCTCCAGACGGCACGTTGCCTCCTATTTCGATCTGGCGCCCCGGGAAGTCCTTGCAATGACCTCCCTGCTGGTTTCGGTCAAGGCGACCCTCGATGATGAATTCTCCCCGGTCGCCTACAACATCGGCTGGAACGACGGCGCCCAGGCTGGGCAAACGGTGATGCACTTCCATCTGCATGTGATCCCACGTTATCCGGATGATGTGGAGGAGCCCCGCGGCGGCATCCGCTGGATCTTCCCCGACAAGGCCCCCTACTGGCAGGATCGGTGACATGGCTTCACCGACACCGGAATTCCAGGTCCGGTTCTTGACCTACCTGCAGCGACTACTGGAGGAAGGCGAGTTCACCGCCACTTACAAGTTCGCCCTGTTGATGGCCCTGGCCGACCTTTCCGTGGAAATGGGGGACGACGAGGGTTCACCGCTGGAGATCCATTCGCGGGACATCGCGCGCAAGTTCATCCTTTACTACAGTCGGCAAGCTCGGCCTTTCCTGTCGGAGAGCCAAGACGACTTTGACGGGAGATTCATCCTGCACCAAAACACGGGCCGACAGGCGGCCATCATCAACTGGATCGCGGAAGCTGAAAGCGAATATTCCTGGCAGAATCAGGGTTCCGCGGTCAGTCTGCTGCGGGATCAGTCCCTAGTGAACAGGGTCGCCCAGAATATCCGCACCATGCCCTTGTGGAAACTGCAGACCCTCAAGCGCTGTGATGTTGATTTCCTGTACCCGAACCACAAGAAGGGACCCACCATCACCCTGCGGCCCGGAATCGCCTCCTGCTTCCGGATCTTCCATGGTTTCGTGTATCGATTGGCCCAGGACGGCTGGATCCGCTTCGTGCGGGAAAGAAAACAGAACCGGCGGCTCCTGGGCGATAAGGTCGACCTTGGGGCGTTCCTCTTCGGAACCGAACGTGTCGACCTCAAGGTGATGCGGCCCCTATTGCGGGATCTGCAGGATGCGACATGTTTCTACTGCGGTAAGAACCTGAAGGCGGGCGAGGTCGATCATTTCATCGCCTGGTCGAAGTACAGCATCGACCTGGGTCACAATTTCGTGCTGGCTTGCAGTCCCTGTAATAACAGCAAACGGGATTTCCTGGCTGCTCCCCGTCATCTTGAACACTGGTTGCTCCGGAATCAGGATCACCAGGAAACAATGACGGAGTACTTCAACGCCAAAGCCCTGCCCCATGATTGGCAAGGATCGCTGCGGGTGGCTCGCTGGGCCTATGCCTCGGCAGCCCGAACGGGGAGCGATTGCTGGGTCGGGGGGAAAGAATTCCAGCCGTTGGGAAGGGGGTTTTGTTTCCCGGGGACTTGAATGAATTACAGGGTTGACAAATCGTGTACCATGTACTACCATATACACACCATGAACACATTCGGCGAACACATCCGTGAGAAACGATCCTCCCTGACCCGCGGCGGCCGGCCGCTTTCGCTGCGCAAGCTGGCCGCGGTCATCGGGGTCGAGCCCAGTTACCTGAGCAAGGTGGAGCGGGGGGAAACCCCTCCGCCGTCCGAAGCCAAGATCGCCGCCCTGGCACACGAGCTGGGGGAGGATCCGGACGTGTTGCTGGCCATGGCCGGCAAGGTTTCGAGCGACCTGCAGGAGGTGATCCGCAGGCGTCCGCAGCTCTTCGCCGAGCTGATCCGTCAGCTCAAGGACGCGCCGGAACACGCGGTCCTGCGCCTGGTCAGGGAGGTCCGCGACGGGGAGTGGTAGCTGCCATTGTCGGATCGGAACCGAAACCGGCAATGGCATAACCCATTGGAGGAAAATATAATGATTGAACTGAATACTGAATACAGCTCTTCCCGAAAACCCCATAAGCCCGGAAGCCTGCCGCGCAACCGCCTCCGGTTCTCCTTTCCCGAGGTTCACCCCCAGGCCCGCTTCGACCTGGAGTTCCAGCGCACCCTGCGCATCCCCGACGACGGCAACGACTACCCCCTGCCGCCCGGCCTGGGGCGGTTCCCCCTGCGCCATGTCGACGACTTCGCCGACCGTATCCCCGCCCCCTGGCGCGAGCATGGCGGAGTGATGCTGCCCATGTTCCAGAGCGAGGCCATGTGGATCAATTTCGATTCTCCGGTGGGCTACCCCTTCCTGGTCAAGATCGCCGCGGGCAAGATCAACGCGGTGACCGGCGAATCCTGGGAAGATGTCCCTCATCAGGATCCCCAGGACTACCTCGTGATCCCCGACCAACCCTGGCTGGACGGTTTCTGCGTGGAAAAGGGCCTGATCCGTCAGTTCGTGGCTGCCCCGCTGGGCTCGGGATACACCGTCGAGGAGCAGATCACCGGCGAGGGCGCCTTCGGCGGGCTGCAGATCATCGCCTTTCCCATGAAGGCCGAGGAATGGGAAAAGCACCGCCATCGGCCCAGAAAGCGCATGATGGAGATCCCGCCGGATGCCCTCAAGTGCATGGCCTCCCCCGACATGGGCCTGGCCATGGGGGGCCGCATGGAGCAGAAGATCGATCGCGACCCCTACGACTTCTCCGTCTGGGATCTGGAGCATCGTTCGCGCTGCTATGTCCACCTGGCCAACAGCATCTCCTGGCGGGCCATCACCGGCGAAGCCCCGCCGACCATGCCCCCCACCGCCGAACATTACTCCGAGCACGGGCTGCCCTGGTTCGAATATTACTCGGAAGCGCAGGCCGTCGAGGGAAGTAAGATTCTCGAAGGGGTCAGGTCCGTGGCCGAGATGGATGTTGAAAAGCCCAGGGGAACGGGGTTGCTGCCCGAGAACAGGACCCCGGACAAGGTCACCATAGTGAGGTTGGGTAATAAACCGGGGGTTGTGCGGGAGTTCTGAGCCCGCCGACCGCAAAAAAGGGCGGGGACCCATCGGCCCCCGCCCTTTTCACGTTTTCTCCCGTGATCACGCCGCCTTGCGGGCAAACAGGCTCTTCTTGACCAGATCCAGGAAGATGGTCCCCGCACCGAGGATCATCAGGCCGTCCGGCAGCAGCCGTGACCACATCCAGAACTTCATCGGCTCGATAGCCTCGCGCTGGCGCGTGAACCAGTAGCCCATCTCGTGAGCCAAGCGGGTCTGCTCGAACCCGATGATGAGCGTCGGGATCGAGAAGATGATCACGCCGACCGTCAGCAGCCAGAAGCCGATGCGGCTGGGCTTGTCGTTCCACTCCAGGCCCTTGGCCATGGCGTTGGAACGCACCACCAGGTACATGAACGCCAGGGAGATGTACCCGAAGGCACCCAGCAGGGCCACATGGCCGTGGGGCATGATCAGATAGGTCCCGTGACTGTAGTAGTTGATGGTCGGGGTGTTGATGATCATGCCCAGGAATCCGGCTCCGTACCAGTTCAAGAAGGCGCTGCCGGCCAGGAACAGGAACGGCACGGCGAAGGGGAAGTTGCCGCCCTTGGCATCGATCTCCCGCTTCTCCTTGAAGGCCTCGATCATCAACAGCACCAGCGGCAGCGGCTCCAGGGCCGAGAAGATACCGCCCACGGCGATCCAGTACTCGTCCAGACCCTGCCACCAGTAGTGGTGACCCACACCAAGGGTGCCGCTGAGCATGATCAGGGCCAGCTCGAACAGCATGATCCGCTCGGCCGACTTCCGCGAGACGAGGCCCAGGGACACCGTCAGGAAGGCCAGCACGCCGGCGGCGAACAGCTCGAACGTCAGCTCCACCCACAGGTGGATGACCCACCAGCGGTAATAATCGTCCACGGTGTAGTTGGGCATGATCTTGTGCAGGGGCATCATGCCGGCGATGTACAGGGTGGCGATGCCGAAGGCGCTCCAGATGATGGTGCCCACCAGGACGCTGTTCTCCTTGGCCTTGCGGATGACGCTGAAGACCATCAGGAACCACATCACCAGGCCGAGCACCAGGCCGATATCCCACACACGACCCAGGTTGAGCAGCTCGCGACCCTCGTTGCCCAGCCAGAACCACACCTCGCGCA
>CAYPVD010000121.1:7482-9074 GCA_964414055.1 uncultured Fibrobacteraceae bacterium | reverse complement strand
GGTCCGGACCGAACACTGTTGCCGGCCATCGATCGACAGACGGCTCTGGTCATAACCCAAACCCACCCCCGCCGAACCTCCCCATACCAGCTCGGCCCCCGTACGTGAATTCCTGACCATTTCCCCGCCGCAGACCTGGATGTCCAGGCGCAAACGCCACCGCCGGGACAAACCCCCACCTGAAACACCCAGGGCCAGGTACTGTTGGGGCAATTCCGGCAGTCCGTACAACCTGCCTTCACCGGCGGCCACCCACAAATCGCGGCCAGATTCCGGCGGGGCTTCCGGGTGTGAAACGTTCCGGAAATCCACAAGGCCAGCCGGCGTATGGAGCCAACCATCCGGCAGCTCGCGAATGCCAGCCTCGGCGGTCGCCGCCAGGCAACCGAACAGGAGGACAAGACCCGACCCCGAGCACAGCCCCGAAAACATGCCCCTACGGGGACTCATCGCACTCCCACAACGATCCGCGTTCGCGACAGGACCGCCTCATCCGGCCCCGTCGCCTCCCCCACCAGGATGTACCCGCCGGGGGGAACCGGCCGGCCGTCATCGTCGTCGCCGGTCCAGTACCGGAGGCGGGTACCGGGACCCAGCTCATCCCCGCCCAGTTCCCTCACCTTTTCTCCCCACAGGTTGAATACCCGCAGGCGGAAACCGCACCCCTGGTCCGGAACCATCAGGGTGATGCCCACCGGCCCGGAGCCGTCCTGCCGGTCCAGGATCCTGCTGGATACCTCCAGGGTCGCCTCGGGAATGCCCGGCGGGGAGAAGCTGTTGGGACATCCTGGCGATCCCCCCGATGCCAGGGAACTCGGTTCCCAGTTGGCCAGCAGGGGATCCGCCGGCGATGGTCCCAGACGTTCCAGGGAACGCCCCCTCGGCGGCAGGGGTACACGGTCCCAATCCTCGCCGCTGCCCCCGAAGGTCAGATGATCGATGACGGTTCCCGTGCTGTCGGCCAGGTAGATCCTGTCGGCGAACTCCCGGGTCACAGGCGGGGAATTGTTGAGATTCGGCCAGGATTCCCAGTCCAGAATCCTCGTGCCGCCGTCGGCGCACAGGACCTGTGATGGATCACCATGCGCCCCGTTGGCCGCGATCCACTGCCGCAACGCGGGCGGATCCTGGGCCACAACCACCAGATCGTCCGCGGGCAGGAGATACGCGGGCAGATCACGCCAATCCCCATCCTCGTCGCGCACCTGGAAGGCACCCAGATCCAGGGGTCGGTCGGAGATGTTGCGCAGTTCGATCCACTCTCCCTGCCCCGCATCCGGGGCCGGCAGCACCTCGTTGAGAATCATCACGCCGGGTCCGATCTGCAGGGACCCCAGTTCCACCACCAGGGAATCCCGCGTATCGGGAACGGGGCACAGGACGGCAAGGGGCCGGCATCCGCTTCGCAGGCCAGTCACGGCCCAGCGCAGATTCACCTCGTTGCCTGCGGGGAAATCCGAGACGTCCGCCCGGTACAGATCCTGATCGAAATCCAGGAACAGACTGCCGACCGTGAGATCCTTGAGCCCCGTATTGGCCAAGGTAGCCCTGACGTGGTGTTGCCGACCCGGCCTGTCAGCGCTGGGGGGATC
>CAYPVD010000121.1:0-7472 GCA_964414055.1 uncultured Fibrobacteraceae bacterium | reverse complement strand
CTCCAACAGATGAGATCAACCTGATAATCCCGGTAGTTCGGCCGACCGGGGGTCGCAGCGGCAGACCTGAAATCCTCGGCGTTGTCGTCGGTATCGCGGCCATCAGGCCTGCGTGCCAGGGCCAGGCCCGGCACCACTGCCACCGGATTCCCCTCGTAGAATTCCTCTTCGGTGAGGGAACCGTAACCCACGAGGTCAAGAACCGAGGACCCGGTGACCAGCCGGACGGCATCGGGCCCGTTCTGCAGGCCGAGGCGACACAAGGCGTCCGGCACGACCCCTCCCTGCCAGTTGTGGTCAGCGAGCAGGAAGAGAGCCCCCGGAAGGAGGGAATCGGCGGGGGTTCCGGTCCAGCGGGTTTGCCAGTCGGGATCCTCGGCTCCGTTGGCGAACTGGAAACTGATGCGGTCCAGGGAAACCGGTTCCAGGCCCCGGTTGATGAATTCCACGAATTCCCGGCCGGCGTCGCTACCTGCCGGATCGGGCAGGATCTCGTTGATCACCACCTGCCCGTACGAACAGGAAACCCGGCACGGGAACCACAGCAGCAGGAAAATCAGGATTCCGAGGCGCACACGGCCCCGCACATTCCGGGAAGATCAGGATGAGTTATGCCTACAAGAGCCCGTGGCGGCGACGCAGATACCATTCCACTGCCAGGAGCAGGACCACGGCCGCCAGAAAGGGCACCCCGGCGGCCAGATCGTAACGGGAACGCAGTTGCTGGCGTCTGCCCTGCCAGTCCAGATCTCCCAGGGCCTGCAGCAGGGAAGACACCTGGGCGGAATCGTCGGCCGCGATGTACCGGCCCTGTTCCCTGGCCGCCAGTTGAACGAGGAATCTTCGATCCTGTCGGACCTGCAGGTCTTCCGGCGACTTCGCGTCCACGACGAGGGAAAACGGCCGGCTTTCCGCCGCTTCCTGTCCCTTGCCCAGCATCCTCATCCGGTAATGTCCGGCCGGCAGCGGCGGCACCTGGATCCGGAAATACCCCGTATCCGGATCAGGGGCCTCGGCCGCGAAGGTCCTCACGGCGGTTGTATCCACCTCCGCCCCCCCGGGACGCGACCGGGGTTCCAGCACCAGGACCACCTGGCCCGACTCCACGGGCCGTCCCCTCATATCGAGCCAGATACCGCTCAAGGCGAAAGGCTCCCCGACCCTGACGAGGGGCGGTTCACCCCTCAGTCTCAGACCGGATGTCTCCTCGCCCGTGCCCAACCAGACCAGAAGATTCCGCAACAGTCTCCTGCCGGACCGGTCCGCCGACCCGGAGCCCGGCCGCACTCCCCGTTCCCAAAAGGCGGTCTGCCACAAGGCGTCGCCCCCGAACCAGGCCACCCTGCCACGCCCCGCCCTCCGGAGCACGAGGGCCGGCCAGCTTTCCCCCTGCCTGGATCGGCATTCCAGCAGTTCGACGGCCCCGGGTTCCACGCTCGCCGGCAGCACCGCGTACTGAGGGGGCAACGAGCCCGACCCGCCGCCATCGGCACCGACGGACGAACCACCCGTACCGAGGACTCCCGCCAGAACCGGATGCCCCCTGCCGGCGGCCAAGGGCGTCAGGAAAAACTCCCCGGAACGCCAGGTGCCCGCCTCGACCGCTACCGGCATGATCCTCCGCCAGGGAGCGGGCACGGACAGGGCAGGAGCACGGCCGCTTCCCCCATGGCCCGGTCCCGGCAGCACGAACAACCCCATCCCCTGGTCGACGGCCCGGGCCAGGGCTTCCATGGACCCGGTTCCGAGCGAGTCCGGCCAGGAGGAATACTCGAGAATGACTCCATCATACTCGGCCCAACCGTCTGCGGTCCGGGGCATGCGCCAGGGCGTCAGACTGTCCGCAAGAACCAGACCCCGGGGACCGGGATAGACGACATCCATCACCAGCCGGGACTCCTTGAGGGCCGCCTGCGCCAGGAAGCGCCCCTCCCAGCGAGGATCCAGGGCCAACAGGAGCAGGTGCGCTCTCTCCTTGCGAACGGAAATGCCCAGGGACACCTCGTTGTTGGCCGGGAAACGCTCGTTGTCCAGGGCGGAAACCTCCAGCGTGTACACCTGGTACCCCTGATGGGCAGGCCGGAATACCAGGGACGCCGGAATGGCATCACCCGCATCCGGCCTGGTCACCCTGGCCAGGACGCCGTCCCGACCGCTGAGGGTCAAGGTCAGGCTGTCTCCGGGAGCGGGGTCATGGAACCGCTGTTCCACCACGCAATCGATCTGCACCTCGTCCCCCTGGTGCACGACCTTGGCATAGCGGACATCCGTGACCTGGCGATCGGCGGGACCGGTGGGATCTCCCACCCCCACCGCGAAAAAACGTCCTGCCGCCAGGGGAAATCGCCGCCGGAGACCTCCGTCCCTGTCGGCGGCGGATTGCGCCGCGAACCGGCACCCGTCGCTCAGCAGCACCACGGCCCCCAGGGGCCGTCCCTGGCGTAGGGCCAGGGCCCGCCGAACCAGGGCGTCCAGATCCGTACCCAGTTCCGCGGGGTCCGCGGGGGAAGGGCCACGCAGGCTCATCACCCGGGGAGCGGACAAACCGTTTCCACGCAGGAAGACCGGCTTTACCGGCGGTTGGTTGTCGTCCGCGAAGCCCTCCAGGAACCTGCAGATCTCCAGGGCCCGCCCCCAGCGGGACAGCTCCCGCCCCTCCGGTCCCGGACCGGCGTCGGTGATGGCCATGCTGCCGGAATCCTCCACCAGGACCACCAGTTCGGTCGGCTCGACCCTGGTACGAGTCACCGTCAGGAAGGGCGCGCCCACCGCCAGGATCAGGCAGACCAGGGCTGCTCCGCGCAGCCAGACCAGGATGCGCCGGGTCCTGTCGCCGGGAAAAGGGGATGTACGGCGATAAACGAGGACGGTGAAAACAACGGCCCCTACCGCCAGAACCAGCAGCAGGGGCCATATCCACGCAGCCAGGGACCAGTGAATCATCACGCCGGGCTACCTGGACTCGGCCAGACGTTCGCGGGCCACGACCTGCGCGGCCGCCAGGCGTGCGATGGGCACCCGGAAGGGCGAGCAGCTGACGTAATCCAGTCCGGTCCGGTGGCAGAAGGCAACCGAGCTGGGCTCCCCGCCGTGTTCGCCGCAGATCCCCAGGTGGATCCCCGGATTGGCCTGCCGGCCCTTGGTGCAGGCCATCTCCACGAGCTGACCCACACCCTCGGTGTCCAGCTTCTGGAAGGGGTCAGCCGGCAGGATGCCCCACTTGACGTAGTCGGGCAGGAACACGCCGGCGTCGTCGCGGCTGTAGCCGAAGGTCATCTGGGTCAGGTCGTTGGTGCCGAAGCTGAAGAAATCGGCCTCCAGGGCCATCTGGTCGGCCAGCAGGGCTGCCCGGGGGATCTCGATCATGGTCCCCACCAGGAACTCCACCTCCTGCCCCTGCTCCGCCATGACCCGGGCGGCGACCTCGAGGGTCATCTTCCGCAGGTCGGCCAGCTCGCGCTTGGCGCCGGTCAGGGGAATCATGATTTCCGGCCGCACATCCACGCCGTCCTTCTTGACGGCGCAGGCGGCGCCGATGATGGCCTCCACCTGCATCTCGTAGATCTCCGGATAGGTCAGGCCCAGGCGGCAGCCACGATGACCGAGCATGGGGTTCATCTCGTGCAGGGACTCGATCTTCCGCTCGATGTCCTCGACGGTGACGCCGGTCTTCTCGGCCAGGAGCCGGATATCATCGGGTTGCTGGGGCAGGAACTCGTGCAGAGGAGGATCCAGCAGGCGGATGGTCACCGGCAGCCCGTCCATGGCCGCGAAGATGCCCTCGAAATCCTTCTGCTGCATGGGCTTGATCTGGACCAGGGCGGCGCGACGGGCCTCCAGGTCCCGGGCCAGGATCATCTCCCGCATCTTCATGATGCGGTCCTCGCCGAAGAACATGTGCTCGGTGCGGCACAGGCCGATGCCCTGGGCGCCGAACTCCCGCCCCTGCCCTGCGTCGTGGGGAGTGTCGGCATTGGTGCGCACCTTCAGTCGCCTCATCTCATCGGCCCAGCCCATGACCGTCACCAGGTTGGGGTCGTCAAGATGGGGCGGCACCAGTGCCGGGGCACCCTTGATCACCGCACCGGTCGTGCCGTTGATGGTCAAGGGATCTCCGGCCTTGAAGCTCTGGCCCCCGATGGTCATGACGCCCTTGGCGCCGTCGACGAACAGCTCCCCGCAGCCGGCGACGCAGGGCTTGCCCATGCCGCGAGCCACCACGGCCGCGTGGCTGGTCATGCCGCCCCGGCTGGTCAGGATGCCCTCGGCCACGTTCATGCCGGCGATGTCCTCGGGGCTCGTCTCCCGCCTCACCAGCAGGACCTTGTGCCCCTCGGCCGCGGCCTTGACCGCGTCCTCGGCGCTGAAGGCGATCTCCCCCTGGGCCGCGCCGGGCGAGGCAGGCAGCCCCGTGCCGAGGACCTCCAGCTCGGCGTTCGGATCGATCTGGTCGTGCAGCATCTGGTCCAGGTGCTCGGGTTCGACCAGCAGCAGGGCCTCCTCCTTGCTGACCAGGCCCTCGGCGAACATCTCGGCGGCGATGCGGATGGCCGCCACCCCGGTGCGCTTGCCGTTGCGGGTCTGCAGCATCCACAGCCGACCATCCTGGATGGTGAACTCGATGTCCTGCATGTTGTGGTAATGCTGCTCCAGCTTCTCGCGGATCTCCAGCAGGGTGGCGTAGGCGCGGGGCATGGCCTCCTCGAGGGTGGGCAGATCCTTGGCCTCGTTGCCCGCGGGCAGCTTCTCACGACCGTGGTTGTTGAGCTGCTGGGGCGTACGGATACCCGCCACGACGTCCTCGCCCTGCGCGTTGATGAGAAACTCGCCGTAGAACACCCGCTCACCGGTGGAGGGATTCCGGGTGAAGGCCACACCCGTGGCCGAGTTCTCGCCCATGTTGCCGAAGACCATGGTCTGGACGTTGACGGCGGTTCCCCAGTCGCCGGGGATGTGGTTGATGCGGCGGTACTCGATGGCCCGGTCGACGTTCCAGCTGCGGAACACGGCCTCGATCCCGCCCCACAGCTGCTCCCAGGGGTCGGTGGGAAAAGGCCGGCCGCTGTTGGCCTGGACGAGTTCCTTGAAGGTGGCGATCAGTTCCTTCAGATCGGCCACCGTCAGCTCCGTATCCAGTTTGACTCCGCGGGCGGCCTTGATGTCGTCGATGGCGTGTTCGAAGACCTCGCCGGCCACCCCCATGACCACGTCCCCGTACATCTGTACCAGGCGGCGGTAGCAATCGTAGCTGAAGCGCTCGTTGCCGCTGACGGCCGCCAGGCCCTTCACTGTTTCATCGTTCAGGCCCAGGTTCAGCACGGTATCCATCATCCCGGGCATGGAAACCCGCGCACCCGAGCGTACGGAGAACAGCAGGGGATCGTCTCCGGAGCCGAATTTCTTGCCCATGATGGCCTCGACCCTGGCAACCGCCTGGCGCACGTCGTTCCTCAGTTCCTCACTGAGGCTCTTGCTGTCCTGGAAGGCGATGCACTCGGCTGTGGTGATGGTGAATCCCGGTGGCACCGGAATGCCCAGGCTGGTCATCTCGGCCAGGTTGGCACCCTTGCCCCCCAGCAGATCCCTCATGTCCGCACGCCCGTCGGCTGAACCTTCCCCGAAAAAATAAACCTTCTTGTCGCTCATGATTCCTCCAGGAGATTGACTGGCCCGGGAGGGGCCTGATTGATCACCGGAAATCCGTCGGAGGCTGCCCCCGACGGCATTTCATGCCGTGAATCGCCCGTAAAATAGGGTACGGGCCCAGGACCCGCACCCATTATTCAACGCCACCCGTTCTTAATCAACGTCTTCTCAGCGAATGACAATCAACTTGCCCCAGAATTCAGAGCGGCCCGGAGAATCCACCCGGTAGAGATAGATGCCGGGTGCGATGGAGCGCTGGTGGTCATTCTCCGTGTTCCAGTAGATCTGCCCGCCACGCTGATTCTCGGGGCCCAGCTCCATGATATCGTCTCCGGAGGTGGTGAAGATCCGGATGGTCGACTCGGGCGGCAGGTTGGTGAAGACCACCGTCTTGCCTTCCTCGCCCGGGATCCCCGCCCCCGGACGCAGGGGATTGGGAAACACGTAGATCTCCTGGTCGCTACCTTCGACCGAGGCCCCCATGTTGACCTGGATATAGGACTGGTTGCCCTGTCCCCGGAAGGGAGAGTTCACGTCTCCTCCCCAGCGCGGGGAGAACAGGATGGGGTTGCTGTTGTTCTCGGGCTCCACCATGGCCGTATTGCCGTAGTCGAAGCTCGTCACCGAGTAGTAGTAGGCAAAACCGTTGTAAACTTCCTGGTCGAAGAACCGGATGGTGTCCGGATCCGAGACATCGAAACAGGCCGCACGCTTGGCGGCGAAACACTGGGGAATGACCTGGATGTCGGTATCGCCGCAGTAGCCCTCCAGACACGTCTCGGGATTGACGCGGTCGTACAGTCCCAGCAGGACAGGGTGACCGCGATCATGGGCCGGAGCGCGCCAGACCGCCCACCCCTGGAATGTCTGGCAAACGAGGCGGAATTCGTCCTGGGCTTCCACCACCCCGGCGGAGAACGCCACTTCCAGCCCCAGGTCCAGGTTCCGCAGTTCCAGCGACGTACCGGTGGAATACGTATCGGCGAGGGGCAGGATCGTACCGGGTACATAGACCCCGCCGCCGTAGGTGCCCAGCAGGAGATCCCCGTTACCGGTCATGGAATTCAGCAGCACATAGCCGGATTTCAAGGCGGGAGTATCGCCCAACAGGGTCCAGGTCGACCCGAAATCCTCGCTGCGCAGGATACCGAAACCATCCTCGATGGCATAGATCAACCCGGGCTGCGCGGAAACGGCCAGCAGACCGACCCTTGTCAATCCGGCCCGGTTCTCGGGTTGGACATCGGCACCCACCTCGCTCCAGGTCTGTCCGCCGTCCAAGGTGCGGATAAGACCCTTCTGACTGATGGACATCAGGATGACGTTCTCATCGTCCGGATCCGCCAGGGCGGCCAAGGCGCTGTTGACCCAGGCGCCTGTCGTCTCGGGATCCGGAACAACCAGATCCCCGTAGAGGTCGTGCCAACTCGTGCCGCCGTCGGTGCTCTCGTAAACGCCATGGAACTGGAGGCTGGCCAGAATGCGGCCCGGACGCGCAGGATCGATGCTGAAGGAGTTGACCACCGGCATGACGGGTACCGGTTCCGGAGAATCGAGATCCGAAGGAACCGTGAAATCCAGACGGGTGAAGCTGCCCCCCCCGTCCCGGGACGAGAACACGCCCAGATTCTGGACGAAGACGAAGATCGTGTCTCCCAGCCAAGCCAGGGTCCGCACGTGATACTGGCTCGGCTGGGGATTGAATCCGGGGTCCAGTTCCACAGTCAACTGGGTGAAACTCCGGCCCCCATCACGGGTGACGAAAAGGCCAGCGCCGGCGGTACCCACCAGGAAATGGCCGCTGTCCTCTGGCGAGACGGCTATCT
>CAYPVD010000120.1:0-9080 GCA_964414055.1 uncultured Fibrobacteraceae bacterium | reverse complement strand
GCATCGCCGAGGACTTCGATCCGGACGCGGTCCAGATCGAGTACCTGCAGATGGGCCTGTACTGCCGGGATCTCCGACGCCTGCGGGGCCCCGGCAAACGTCCCCGGCTGATCCTCAACAGCCACGAATTGGGGTCTGTGCCGCGGGAAAGGCACGCCGCCCTGGCAGCCAACCCCCTGGTCCGGATGCTCTCCCGGCAGGAAGCCGCCCGCTGGCGGCGCTACCAGGTGGCCGCCAGCACCTGGGCCGACACGACCCTGTGCGTCACCCCCGAGGATCGGGACCTGTACCAGGCCATGGGCGGGCGCAACCTCGTCACCATGCCCCTGGGCATGGATACCGAAACCATCGCCAGGAACTGGCGGCCGGAGCCGCCGGAGCGCCACCTCTTCCTGGGATCGTTCCAGCACCGGCCCAACCGCAGCGCCGCCGAGTTCCTGCTCAGCGAGGTCTGGCCCCGGGTCCACCGGGCAAGACCCGAAGCGACGCTGCTGCTGGCCGGTCGGGGGTCCCGGCGGTTCCTGTCAGGACGCGGCTCGCCGCCTCCTGCGGGAGTACGGGCCATGGGCTTCGTGGACGACCTGGCCGCCTTGTTCTCCGGTTGCCGCCTGTTCATCGCGCCCCTGACCGAGGGCGGCGGCATCAAGATCAAGATTCTCGAGGCCATGGCCAGGGGCCTGCCCGTGGTGACCTCCCCCGTGGGCGCCGAGGGCATCTCCGCCGATCCGCGGATCCTGACCATCTCGCCCTGCGACGACTCCTTCGCCGAGGCGGTCCTGACGGCGGCCGCCGACACCCCGGGTTGTCTCGAACGCTCCCTGGCCGCACGCGAACTCATTGAGAAGGAATTCAGCTGGCGGTCCATCACCGCCCGGCTGACCGCCCTGTACAAGGGGTGAACCTATAGGCTGGGAAAATCCCCGCTCATGGCTTAGGCTGGCGCCGATGAATGCAACCAGTGCACCGGAGCCGGGCTCGGCTCACCCTCCCGGGGGCAGATCCATGCGGACCGATTTCCATGCCACACGTCGAACGGGACCTGGCCGGTGGTTCCCCTACTGCTTCACGCTGCTGATGGCGATCCTGGTCGCCGGCTGCGGCTCACGACCCCGAGTCGTCACCGGCCCGGACATTCCCGGCTACCAGCGGATGATCGAGGACGTGAAGCAGGTGGACACCTCGTCCCTGCGAGGACGGCTGATCATGCTGGACCCGGGCCACGGCGGACGGTTCCGCGGCGCCCTGGGTCCCAACGGCCTGGCCGAAGCCGACGTCAACCTGGGCGTGGCCCTCTACCTCCGCGGCCTGCTCGAATGGGCGGGGGCCGACGTGGTCATGACCCGCACCACCGACCGCGACTTCCTGGCGGGCACCGACAGCACCCTGGCGGCGGATCTCGCCTTCAGGGTTTCCATGATGGATTCCATACAACCCGATGTATTCATTTCACTTCACCACAACAGCAATCCGCTCCGCGATCCGACCATCAACGAGACCCAGACCTACTATCGCCTGGGCGACGAAGGGGCGTCGCAGGAGCTGGCCCGCTCCATCCACCGTCATCTGGCGCTGAACCTGCAGATCACCCCGGCCAGGATCCTGCCCGGGAATTTCCACGTGCTGCGCAACGCCACGGTGCCGGCCGTCCTGGGGGAACCGGCCATGCTCTCCAACCCGGTCATGGCCGGCAGGTTGACCCTGGCGGCCAGCCAGCGCCTGGAGGCCAAAGCCTATTTCCTCGGGCTGCTGGACTACTTCGCCCAGGGAGCGCCGGCCTGGAAAACAACCGCGCCCGACACCATCGTCCTGCCCGCCGAGGGAAAGCTCCCCACGATCTCCTGGACCTTCATGCCGGACCACGGTCGCGGCGCCGACTTCCGGCCCGCCTCAGGCATACCGGGACCGGATCCCGATTCCTTCCAGGTTCTCTTCGGGGAACGCCCCCAGCCCTTCGCCCTCTCACCGGATGGCCGCACCGTGACCTGGTCGCCTCCCTCCCATCTGGCCCAAGGCGCGGTTGCGATCTCCGGGCGCAACCTGGCGGGCCGCAGCACGCCTGCAGACACTGTCAGGATCACGCCCGCCGGCGGACTTCCCCCCCGGGTCACGATCATCAAGTCGTCCGGCGACAGGAACGAGGTCCTGATCGGGTGGAGCATGCCGGCCGGCAGCCATCCCGTGCCCGGGACCATCTCCTGGACCGCCGGGCCGATCATCGAAACCGGCGGTCGCAGCCGTGGCGGACGGCTGGTCGCCTCCGGCGACACGACATGGTGCGGCAAGACCCCGCTATGGAAGACCCCGGATCTCCCCGCGGGCACCCCTTGCCCGGTAAAGACGCAGACCCTGCCCGCCACCTGGCACTGGCGGGGAATCACCGGATTGCCAGGGGAACAAGGCAACACCCCCGCCCAACCGCTGTGGCGCTACCGTCTAGGAACCGTACCGCCCGGCCTCGATCCCCGCCTGGTCCCCCGTGGATTCGTGGCCGTTCCCGATTCGGGAGCCTGGCTCGAAAGCGACGGCCTGCTGCCCCTGCTGGCGGTTGGAGATCCCGATTCCTCTACCGGGACCGACCCCTGGACGGTGGAACTGCTGGAACCGGCGTTGTGGGGCCGGACCATCGTCATCGATCCCCGCGGCGGAGGCACCGTTACCGACGGCCAGGGGCCCCTGGGGACACGGGGAGCCGACCTCAACCTTCAGGTGGCGCGTTTCACCGCCGCATATCTCGCCGGTGAGGGCGCCAATGTCCTGCTGACCCGTACCGGCGACCGGGCACCGGAGGCGCCGGACAAGGTCCTGCAGGCCAGGGAGGCGCATGCCGACCTGTTTCTCGTCATCGGGAGACATTCCTCCGCCGATCAGCCCCCCATCCGCCACTACCCGGGCAGCGGCCACGGGAACGCCTGGGCCGGGACCACGGCCGGGATGCTGGCAACAGCCGGTGTGACCGTAGACCAGCTCATCATCGGGCCCGGCTCCGATTACCTGCTGCGCCACACCCACTGCCCGGCCCTGGTGGTCGAGTTGCCCGACCCCCGCCTCCAGACCGATGAAATGCGGGAAAGCAGCCTCGCCAACCAACGGGGCGAGGCCTCGGCCCTGGCCCTGGGAGTCATGGCCTATCTGGCCGGCGACGGCAGCGATTACCCGGCAGTCACCCTGGAGGAAATGCTGGAAGCCGTGCCGGGCGCGCCGGAAACCGGAAAGATCACCGGAGCCCTGTGGGACGGCAACATCGTACCCGTTGCCCGACGGGAAGCAACGGGCCCCGCTGGCGACCGGGACACGAGTTCCTTAATCTCATACCGGATGCTGCTGCCCGCGCGCGGCGCGAACCATCAGCTGGAAATCCACACCGCGGATTCATGGCGGGTCTGGGTACTTCGACACGACTCACAGGGTTGGCGGGGAAGGATGGTGCTGACCGGATTTGAAGAACAACCCGACTGATCCGCAACATCAATCGGCTTTCACGACTCCTGCCCAGGCCGAATTCAGGCGACGTAACGCCAGGCGCCTGGCCGTAGCGGCCGCGGTAGCCGTGGCCATTCTCGCGCTCCTGGCCGTGCTCGGCCCCGATCAGCAGAGCATCAAACGCAGATTCGAGTATTACGGCAAGCCAGGTGAATTGAAGATCATGCCCGAGGTCTCCATCGACAACGGGGCGGATCGGATCCATCAACTGCCCAAATCCCTGCAGAAGCCGCCGCCGCCTTCCTACGTGGAAACGGACCCTGATGACCTCGATCCCGATGCCGCGCAGGAAACCCCCGTAAACAGGGACCATGTACCCACGCCCGTCATCGAACCGACCACACAGGTCGATCCCGATGCGGAAACGGCGTCGCACGACCAGGTGGAGCTGAAGCTGCCCAGTCAGACCAACCCCGACTGGTACATTCTCAAGCAGGTCCGCCCCGAATACCCCCTGGATGCGAGCGAGGCCGAGCGCCGGTTGCCCATCGTCTTCGTCAAGGCGGCCATTTTCGTCGGCCCGGACGGGACGGTGCTGGAGAAGATGATCCTGGCCACCAACGGCGGGCGGGCCTTCGCCCAGGAGGTCCTCGATGCGCTGGGCCAGTGGAAATTCGGCTGGAGAGTGGACCCCGGACAGGGCCGCTGGATCGAGATGACCTGGAACTTCAAGAGCCCCTATTTCAGTATGAACCGTGGTTGACCGAGGGGGACGGGAAATCCTTGGCAGCCTCCAGGGAATCGGCGTCGGCGGACGAAGGCCCGATGGCGTGGGTGGCGGCGAAGAGGTCGGCAGGAAACGGCATCGATTCTCCCGACCTCACCAGGATAAGGCTCCCGGCCAGGGATGCCAGATCAAGGGAATCGGCCTGAGCACTGCCCCGGCGCTGGAATTGCCGTGTCAGGACGTCGGCCAGGGAGTCCTTGTCCACGGCGCCCGAACGCGCACTCGCGGACATTACCTGCCGGACGGCCAGATAGGTCAGCTGGGCGACGTCGGTCTGCTCCGCAGAGAAGGCGGCGTTGTCCCATTGATCCTTGAACCTCGTGGTCCAGGCCGGGGAGAACCGGGCCCGGGCATCGGGGAAGACACATCCCTCCAGGCTGGCCGCCTGCTGCCTCGAAGGCCGGGCCATGCTCCAGGAACTCGGCCCCATCACCAGCGAACCCAGATGATAGAAATCCAGTTGGGGCCCCAGCAGGGTCATCTGTTCGAACGAGGCTGGTACGAACACGACCTCAGGCCGAGCCGACCTGACCGCCATGATCTGTGCCCGGAAATCCGTGACCGCAGGCGGGAAATAGGACTGGGCGACGACCTGGCCGCCCAGGACCTCCACCTGGTCCCGGAACAGGCCCGCCAGATGACGGCCGTTGGGAGAATCCGGCCCCAGTATGGCCGTCCGTTTCTTGGCCAGGACCCTGACGGCAAGATCGGCAAGCTGCCGGATCTCCCGGTTGTCGCTCATGTTGGTCTGGTAGATGGCAGGACCCAGGCTTTCGATCTGCTCGTTGGAAGCCGTCGGCGAAACCAGGGGCACTCCCGCCCGGTCGGCAACCAGGGCCGCGGCTACCGTGGTCCCGGTCCGCAGGGCACCCACCAGGACGGCGATGCCCGGCTCCGCGCACAGAGCCCGGGCAGCCTTGGCGGCCAGTACGGGGTCACCGCCGGTATCGACGACCTCGATCTTCCACGGCCGCACTGACGAGAGCCCTGCATCGTTCATGGCCAGATGCGCGGCCTCCTGCATGGCCGTGCCGTACCCTGCATAGCGCCCCGACAAGGGAGCCAGCAGGCCCAGGACGGGGATCGCCCCCTCGGTTCCGGTCGGCTCCATCTTCCTGCGCCCCATGGCCAGGTCAGCCGCCAGTCCTGCCCAGGGGTCCCCGGGAGCGGCAGCCGCGAGAGCGGACGCCAGATCCCGGGCTTCCTGCTCACGGCCCTCCCGCAGCAGCGCACGCACATGGTGATAACCGATCATACCGGCAGTTTCGGGTCCGACGAACGCGTCGGCGAGACGGGCCAACTGGATCGGATCCAGGGTATCCAGCAGGGGCACGGGCCGCGGACCGCCCTCAGGAGGAAGCACCGCCGTGGGATCGGACCTGAAGGCCAGCACCTCGAAGGTGGCGGCCGTGAGGGTGTCGTCGGCAGCCAAGGCCAGATCAACCGCACCCATGAGGGTGGGCACCAGCTCGTCGTCGGCGCCGAATTCATCCTGGTAGATCCTCGCCAGTCCCAGGGCCTCGCTTCCGTCTCCCAGCCGGAGGGCCGCAGGTATGGCCACGGCCAGGGCCCGGGCACAACGGGGGTCGTCCCGGTGGTAATCCAGCATGGTGCCGGTGGTCGTCACCACCTGCCGCCACCGACCCTGGGCATCATGTTCCAGGACCTGATCCAGGAGACGGCCGGCCTGTTCGGAGGGGGAACCGGCCAGGGGCCGGGGAGCGGTCTCGTGTTTCCCGCCGGTGACGGCACAGCCGGCAACCACCAGGAGCAGGGCGCCTGCCCAGCACATGAAGACAACGGCCCCGCGGCCGCCACCGTTTCTGCTAGTCGGCACCCGTTTCTCCATCAGTGATCAGGAAAGACGTCTCGCCAACGACCTGGCCCATGGGATCCAGGACCTTGACTTCCCAGGATCCGGTCCAGGCGGGCATGATGTTCTTGGAGGACCAGGTACGGTAATCACCGGAGCGCACGGGCAGGCTCACACGAGCCATGGTCCTGCCGAGATGGTACCAGACGAAGGTCACCTCGGTGGGGGCGGCAGCTCCGATGACGCGGGCCAGGCAATAGACCTTGCCCACGTCCGCGGGAAATTCGGGAGCGGGATCCACGAGTGATCTGGTGGTCCGGTCGAGTTCCCGACCCACATCCACCTGGCACCGCAAGGCGGTGGAAGACTCCCCGCCCGGAGCAGGAGCAGCCGATGCCACTCCTCCCAGGACCAGGAACACAACCGGCAAAAGACCCTTCATCCAGCGTTCGCTCATGGCCACTCCTACTTCCTGACCGGCCCTCCGCCCTTCAAACGACGGATCACCTCGGGATTGTAGAGATTGTCCCGCAAGTAGGTGGCGTCGTCAATGAGTTCGCTGTCGGGATATTCATCGATCATCATCCGCAGATAGCGCTCGGCGATCTTGACGTCCTCCCATGTCTCGATGGCCACCTGGGCAGCCATGAACAGGGCGTCGTCGGCCCGGTCGCTGTGAGGATAATCGGTGTGGATCAGAGTGAACAGATCGATCCTGGTCTGGGGATCGGGCAGGGCCATGGCCCGGGCGAAGATCTCATCGGCCGTCATCCCCTTGCCCGGCGCGTACTCCCCCATCAGCTGCACGTCGTATTTCTTGCGCGCCGCCAGGAGATAATCCTTGATGATGGCGTCCTGGTAACCGGGCAACATGTCCTTGAGGACCTTGTCGTGGGCCTCGGCGAAGGTCATGGGACGCTCGGGCTGACGCCTGAGGATCTCGACCACGTGCCAGCGGTCGGACACCTGGAAAGGAGGATTCAAGCCGTCCTTCAGGTCATAGGCCTTGCTCGAAAAGACATTGGAGTTGCGGATGAAGGGGACGAAACCGCCCTTGTTGAACCAGCCGATCTCCCCACTCTTATCCTTGACGTCCTGGTTGACGCACAGATCCTTGACCACGTGGGGGAAATCATTGTCCTTGCCGCCGGCGAGCAGGCGCTGGTAGGCCTTGTCGGCATCTTCCCTGGTGAGGGTCACGACGTCCCGGGCCTGCACCACGCCCAACTCGCGGTACTTGTCGCGGTTGTTGTTGAAATAGGCCCGGATCTCCTCCTCGGTCGGCTCCTTGCCGCGCAAGAGTCCATAGTTGCGCATGGCCCGGTCCAGGGTGTTGCGCCGCTGGGAGATCAGGGTGCGGGCCACGTCCTGGTCCCGGTAGAGCTCCTCGTCGATGGCGCCCAGGGCCATGACAGCCAGGTCCACCATCTTCTTCAGGGCCAGACGCCGCCCGTCGGGACCGTTGTACTTGGCGCGCTGGGCCGGGGGCAACTCGTCCAGGTACAGGTCCAGGTCCATATCGGTGATCTCGATATCCCCCACCTTGGCCCAGACGGGAGTCGTGTCGTGGCTGCCATCCCCGAACAGGGGGAAAAATCGATCCCGTTCGTTGGCGGTTCCCTTGCAGCCGATACCGGTCAACAGGGCCGCCATGAAGGCCGCGAAGAAGAACAAGCGGGATAATCTGGGCATGTCAGCTGCTCCTTGGTTACCGGATCTCACACCGAAATTAAGGCACAGGGGGCGTCTCCGGCCACCTTACCCGGAGAACCGTGACCCTCCCGTGAGACCGGGTTTAACGCCCGGACCCCGAACCGGTTCCCTGTAGGGAACCGGGCCTGACCGGAAACACCACAGGCGACGCGGCCGGATCCCTCCGGTCAGCCTTTTACGACCCACACCTTGGCCGTGATCTCGACCTCCGGGTGCAGCCGCACCGGCACCGAGTAGACGCCCAGCTGCTTGATGGGCTCATCCAGCACGATCTGCTTGTGATCGATCTCGATGTTATCCTTGGCCAGTTCCTCGACGATGTTGCGGGCCGTCACCGAACCGAACAGCTTGTCGTCGTCACCGGCCTGCACGCTGATGGTGCAGGAAATCTCACCCAACTCGTTTGCACGTTCCAGGGCGCCGGCCTTGCGCAGGTCGTCCCGCTTGCGCTCGAGCTTCATGTGCTCCTGGACCACGTTCATGTTCCCGGGAGTCGCGACCAGGGCCAGGCCCTGGGGCAACAGGTAGTTGCGGGCATAGCCGCGGCGCACGGCGACGGTCTGACCCATCTGACCGAGATCCTCGACATCCTGCATCAGAATCACATCCATCTCAAACCACCTTTTCATCATCATCGATCACCGGGCGATCAAGCCCCCGGAAATCGAGCCATTGGTCCGCAAGCCCCAGCAAGACGCCGCTGGCGATCACCAGGGGGGCGAAGAACACGCCCATCACCAACCAGAATAAAAACCTGCCCAGCGGCGACATCATGCGGCCGATCACTGCCACCTGCACCGCCACCCCCTGCACGCTGACCACCATGGCCGCCAGCAGGGCCAGATTCAGGCCCACCGTCAGCAAGGGCTCGGCCCTGGTCAACAGCAGTCCCAGTCCGGCTATCAACAGCCATACCGTGTAGAACGGCAGGCGCAAACGGGAAAAGGAGCCGAACCGCAACCTGTCCGTGAGCCCGCCCGTCAACCTGGCGCTGAACCAGACCAGACCCAGGATCAAGGCCGCCTGGGTCAACAACCCCAGGGCCATCATCAGGGGATAGACCTTTGCGACCACCTTCAGGGCCGCGTCGACCCGCTCCATCTCCAAGGCCAGGGCCTTTTCCCGCTGGTCCTTGTCGGCCGAGGCGGGAACCCTGGTCTCCATCATGGTGGACATGTCCCGGCGCAACATGGCCAACTGGTCATCCACCGGCACTTCCTTGATGGCCACCGCCACCATGGGTACCAGCAATCCGGCACACAGGACCAGGGCCGCATCGGGCCGCAGGCGACGATGCAGGGCCCAGCCGGCGGCCAAACCGGCGGCCATGTTGGCCATGGCGGTGGG
>CAYPVD010000119.1:0-9162 GCA_964414055.1 uncultured Fibrobacteraceae bacterium | reverse complement strand
AAGATCGGCCGACACCTCCTCCGCAGGACGCCAGCCGGAGCGGCCAAGGACGCACGGCCCGGGGCTTGTCGCCGCCAGGGCCTGCGCCAATTCCGCGGCGGCTCCTCCGGGACCAGTCCGCTGGAGCCAGGCACCGAACAGGGGGGAATACCCCTGACCCAGGAAATCTGCCCGGTGAAACTCAATCATGGCTTGATCCTCGCCCCCGGCGGCGGTACACCAGCAACCACCTGTCGCCCTGCCCCAGGGCTTCTCCCCGATAACCTCCAGCGGCCGCACAACGATGAAGCCCCAGCCCCGCGGCCAAATCATCAAGTTCAGCCACCTCGAACAAGGCCACCTGCTCGGTGTAGACCAGACCCTCCGGGCCGATGCCGAAACCCGCCGCCTGTGCTTCCCGGCCCGGCACGGCCTCCACCTCCACGTCCTTGAGGACCACTGCGCCCCCGGCACCAAGTCGCCGGGTTTCCGTGAAACGGCAGGGCCCCAGCGTCCTTGTGCGCCGCAAACCCTCGGGATGCGGCTCCAGTTCCCCACGAACCCGTCGGCAGTCAAGGTAATCCAGAAACCAGTGGCCGCCAACCGCCAGCACTCGGCTAACTTCTTTTACGACAACGCGATTATTCTCAAGGTTGCCAAAATACCCGAAGGCCGTGAACAGGGACAAGACTCCCCCCATGGTACCAGTGGCCAAAGGAATCCGGCGCATGTCGGCCCTCACCAGGCCCAGTACACCGGGCACGCGATCCCTGCCCTGCCGCTGGACCGAGTTCAACAGCGAGGCCGAAAGATCCAGGCCCAGGACCCGGCCGGCTTCCCGGACCAGGAATTCGAGATGGCGGCCGTCCCCGCAGCCCAGATCCAGCACCGGCAAATCCCCGTCCGGAGGGGTCAACGGAGCCAGGCGTGGCAACAGATCCAGGCACCGCCGGGCTTCGGCCTCGTCCCGATGGGCATACAGCAGGGGATAGTGATCCCCGAACGCCGTCCGGTACCAGGGGTCACTCATCTTCAGGGGAGACCGAGGGTTCATAGCAGGTTTCCCCCGCCAGGGGAACACCCTTGCGCAGGCGGGAATCCTCGGCCACCGGAAGCAGATCCGGATAGTCGAGAGTGAAATGCAGGCCCCGGCTCTCGTGCCGGCTCCGGGCGCACAGCACGATCATCTCCCCCACCAGGGCGATGTTACGCAACTCCACGACCTCGGGGGAACGAGGGGCCTGGCTGAGCAGCTTTTCCACGGTTTCACGAATGCCGCGCAGACGGGCCAGGGCGATATCCAGGCGGGCCTTGTCCCTGACCACCCCCACGTAGTCCCACATGATGCGCCTGACCGTGTCCCAGTCATGCTCCAGGACCATGGCCTCGACCTGGGACGGAACCGGGTTGCGACGCTGCCATGACTCCCGGAGCCTTCCCGTGATCCCGGCGGCCAGGACAGGTTCGTCGGCCACAGCCTCCGCGGCACGGGAGGCGAAGAACACGGCCTCGAGCAGGGAGTTGCTGGCCAGGCGGTTGGCGCCGTGGATGCCCGTGCAGGCCACTTCCCCCACGGCGTACAGCCCCGGCAGGCTGGCGCGGGAATCCAGGTCCACCGCCACGCCGCCGCACATGTAGTGGGCCGCAGGCACCACGGGCACGGGCTCGCCCGCCATGTCGATGCCGAACCGGCGGCACCTCTCCACAAGGTGGGGAAAACGATCCTCGATGTGCTTCCGGTCCAGGTGGCGCAGGTCCAGGAAGACGCAGGGGTCGCCGCTGGTCTTCATCTCGCGGTCGATGCTGCGGGCCACGATGTCCCGGGGCGCGAGATCGGCCTGGGCGTGGTACTTGGCCATGAAGCGCTCGCCGCTGCGGTTGATGAGCACGGCTCCTTCGCCCCGCACGGCCTCGCTGATGAGGAAGCTCTTGGCCTCGGGGTGGAACAGGCAGGTGGGGTGGAACTGGACGAATTCCAGGTTGCACAGCTCGGCGCCCGCCCTGAAGGCCATGGCCAGCCCGTCACCGGTGGCGATGTCGGGGTTGCTGGTGTAGCTGTAGACCTTGCCGCATCCGCCGGTGGCCAGGACCACGGCATCGGCCAGGTAGATGCTGCGGGATCCCGTGTTGCGGTCCTGGACCACGCAGCCGATGACCCGCTCAGCGTCGGCGCCGGTAAGGCCCGCATCCTTGCCCTGGAGCAGGTCGAGCCCGATCTGGTTCTCGTGCAGATGGACGCGTTCGTCGGCGCGGCAGGCGGCGACCAGATGGGTCTCGATTTCCCGGCCGGTCAGGTCCCGACAGTGCAGGACCCGGCGGCGGGAATGTCCACCTTCGCGTCCCAGGGAAAACTCACGGCCCTGGTCCCCGTCCTCGCGGGTGAAGGCCACGCCGTAGCCCACCAGCCGTTCCACCAGTTCGGGCCCCGCCTCCACCATCTTGCGCACGACATCCTCACGGCACAGACCGGCGCCGGCGACGAGGGTGTCCTGGATGTGAAGCTCGAAATCATCCAGGGGCGAGACCACCGCCGCGATGCCGCCCTGGGCGTAGTTGGTGTTGCTCTCGCGACTCTCCTTCTTGGTCACGACCTGGACCGTCCCGCTCCGGGCGGCCAGCAGGGCGAATTGCAGCCCGGCTATTCCCGAACCGATGACGAGATACCGGCTCCGCACCGGTTCAAGGTTGTCAGCAGCAGTCATGAGGCGGCCTTTCGCGTACTCGGGACGATGGTTCTCCCGGCACGGAGGCCGAAAGATCTGCTAAAGCCCGGGCCAAAACAGCCGAAATATCGTTAGGAAACCAAAATTAACCACAGCCGGGACCGTCTGTCCACAGCGGGACCCGGTGAAACGGTCACCTGGAGGGCTTATCGTGAAAACCCGCTGCGTATTGATTACCCTGGCCGTCATCCTGGCGATGACCGCCCTTACCGGATGCGACACCGACAACAACGAACGTCAGCGCCTGGTTTGCGAAGTGGCCGCCGTGAACAACGGTGCGCCCCTCATCTCTGCCTATCTCAACAGCGGCAACGACAAGATCGTCGGCACCGACGACGATTTCTTCCCCATCGATTCGGTCCCCGTCCTGTTCAAGGCACGCGCTCTGAACTCCCAGATGGTGCTGCCCGAAAACGGCACCTACAGCTGGTTCCACATCACCAGCTATGACCTCGTCTGGCACCCGGGGCCCACAGCTCCCCAGGAATTGACGAACTACAACGTGACCGGCGGCCTGGTCGACGCCATCGTACCGGTGGACGACGAGAGCGTGGTCAGCATCCTGGTAGCCGACCGCAGCATGAAGGAACAGCCTTGGTTCCGCCAGCTGTTCGACGATTTCATGGACCCGAACACGCCGCCCTCGAGCTTCAACGCCTTCCTGGAGATCACCTTCTACGGGCACGAGACCAGCAGCGAGCACCAGGTGGCCATACCGGCCGGCCTGGCCGTCAATTTCTACGGGGCGATCTTCTCCAACTAGGTTCCCCCGCCTTCCAGCTGACCGCGCATGCGCTCCCGGACCACCTCCGGGAGCGCATGTTTCGTTTCCCAGCGCACCTCCTGGACCACCAGGAACACCCGCCAGTGCTCGGGTACCCGCCCGGACAACTTGACCCAGTCCTTGGCCGTGGTCACCACCGTATCCAGATTCTCGTCCGACAAGGCCGCAGCCACACGATCCAGGATCCGGTGGGAATACGACTCATGATCTCGGCACCGAATGGCCAGCCGGGGGGCGCGGCCAACGAGACCGGCGGCGGAAGTCTCGAAAACCCCGGGCCGTGCAATCCCCGACAGGGCCGCCCAATCGCCGATTTCCCCGGCCTCGACTGAACGGCCCTGGGCATCGGTCAACCGGTCGGCCCTGCTGAAGGCAGTCACCAGGGGCCCACTCTCCCGGACTGCGAAAACATCCCCGGGATCTTCGAGCAGCCAGATATCGGCCCGGCGGGCCGCCCTGGCCGGCTCGCGGTACGGCCCCACAGGGAACAGGGGACCTGCCAGCGGCACGCATGCACCCTCACCATCCTTAAGCCAGGAATTCAGGATCAGGATGTCGAGATGCCGCCCTACCCCGGCCGTCTGGAAGCCGTCCTCCAGGATGACGCAATCCGGTGCAGAAGACCTGTCGGCGATGTAGGCCAGCCCCCGGCGCCGGTCGACGCTCTGGACAACGTCCACCCCGGCTTCTGACAGCTGCGCGGCAAGAAGCCGGGCCTCGTCCCCGCACCCGGTACAATCAGGCGTCACCAGTTGAGGTGAAGTCAGGGACGAACCGTAGCCGCGTGTCAGGATCGCCACCCGCAGTCCGCCGGTTGCCAGGTCGGCCGCCAGACGACCCACCACCGGGGTCTTGCCGCTGCCACCCAGGGACAGGTTGCCCACCGACACGATGAAGGGCCGTTCAGGGGGAGGCGACCGCCGGGAGACCCTGACGGCGGGAAAAAAACCCGCCATCCTGCTCCAGATGCCCGGCTCGGCTTGGAGTCGGCTCTTTGCCCACCAGCGTTGCAGGCTTCGTTCATACCAGGGTCGCAGATCGAGAACTCTCATGGCGATGTCGCTTCCCCGGTGAAAAAACGTTCCAGGCCGGACTTCAGGGCCTCCATCTGGGCGGTGGTGGCACGACGGGGACAAACGATCCCCGGTGCGGTCTCGATGTCCACGCGGGCAAAGGGCATCGGCACCAGGGTACGGTCCCACGTCCTGAGCGTCCAGGCCCGCCGAGCGGTCGCCCGCAGGGGGATGATGGGAGCTCCGGTGAGCCGCGCCAGGTGCAGGATCCCTTCCTGGACCTTGCCGAACGGCCCCTTGGGGCCGTCGACGGCCAGCCCGACGCTGACCCCGGCCTCGAGTTCCCGTCGCAGCAGCACCAGGGCGCGACCGCCTCCACTACCTGTTGACCCTCGAGCGAAGACGTAGTTCCCGCGCCGGAGGGTGCGGATCAGGATCTCGCCGTCTGGGCTGTTGCTGACCAGCAGACACGGTCGCACGGGTTCCACGAAGCAGATAGCGGGCAGGATATCGCGGTGCAGACAGGCGAAGATGGCCGGACCGTCGCTCAACTCGGTGGACAGGGGAGTTGTCAGGCGCCAGGAGCGCGAAACGGCCCGCCACACCGGGGGTGCCAGAGCCATTTTGACCGCCTGCATCATCATCTCAGGAAACACCGTTACCGTCAGGAACGTCGGAACGACGCTCGAGCATTTCGAGCAGGGCACCCGCCGTACGCTCCCACACCCCGACCGGACCACACCGCTCGCGGATACGGTCGCAGGCCTTGTAGAATGCCTCGCGTTCCGTCGGGCGGGAAACCCAGCGCAAAATGCTGCGGGCCAGCAGCAGCGGCGAAGCATCCTGCTGGACATGCTCCCTGACCACGGGTTCATCCAGGATGATATTACCCAGACCGATATGACGAAGCTTCACCAGCCGACGTGCCAAGGCATAATTGAACCGCCCGGTGCGGTAGACGACCTCGTGCGGAACACCCGCCAAGGCGGCCTCCAGACTGGCCGTGCCGCTGCACACCAGGGCCAGGTCCAGCCGGGGCAGGAGCGAGGGCAGGCTGTCCCGGCAGATCTCCACCTCCGAACCCAGGGCCTCGGCAACCACCCGGGAAGCCAGACCCGGAGCCACGCTGGCCACGAACCGCAAGGGACGCGGGTTCAGGTGGCCGTGCAGGGCCTGGGCGGTGACCTTGAAAACCGGCAGCAGATGGCGCAGCTCCTGCCTCCGGCTTCCGGGAATCAGGCCGATGGTCAGGGGTGAATTGCGGTCGTTGAAGACGGTCTCACGCCGCTGGTGGGACTCCCGGTAGGGGAATCCCGGTCCGTAATGGTCGAGCAGGGGATGCCCCATGGGAAAAACGTCGAAGCCACGGTCCCGGAAGAACTGTTCCTCGAAGGGCAGGATGGTCCCCAGGCGGTCGATCTTGCGGCGCAGACCACCTGTCCGCCATTCCCCCCACGCCCACAGCTGGGGCGCAATGAGCCAGAACACGGGTATCCCGGCGGCGTGGGCACGGCCGGCCACCCAGCTGTTGAAACCGGGAAAATCCACGGGCACCACCAGGTCCACATCGTTGCGCTGCAGGAATCCGCCCACGGCCTTGCGCGCCGCGGCGATGGCGGGCCAGGCGTGCAGCACCTCGGCGAAGCCCATGACCCCGAGCCGGGCCGACGAATGGACCAGTTCGGCGCCCCTGCTCTCCACATGCCGGCCGCCCAGGGCGGAGATCCGCAGGTCCGGATCTAGAGAACGCAGGGCGGATACAAGATCCGCCCCGTAGCGCTCGCCGCTGGCCTCTCCGCAGGAGAGGAAGATGTGCCGTCTCGGCTTGGCCATCACTGACTACCTCAGGGGCCGGACAATGATCCTCACCGCACGATGCCCCGCTCGGAGCGGCGGATGAAGGCCATCAGTTCCTCGACCCGCCGGTCGAGCTTGCAATCGGCCGCGATCCTTTCCAGGGCCTGGGTGACGTTCAGGCCCGAGCGGTACAGCAACCGGTAGGCCCGGCGCAGGTTCAAAAGTTCCTCTTCCGTGAAGCCGTTGCGCTTCATGCCGATGCTGTTGAGACCGGCCACCTCCACGGGATTCCCGGCGACCTTGATGAACGGCGGAACATCCTGGGGCAGTCGGCTGCCGCCGCCGACGAAGCTGTAGGCACCGATCCGCACGAACTGGTGCACGGGCGTCAGGCCCCCGATGGTGGCGTGGCTTTCGACCTCCACGTGCCCGGCCAGGTTCACGGCGTTGGCGATCACGGTGTGGTCGTGGATATGGCAGTTGTGCGCGATGTGGACGTACGCCATGAGCAGGTTGTCGCTGCCGATGCGCGTGGAGTCTCCCTCGCCGGTTGCCACATGGACAGTGCAGAACTCGCGGAAATCGTTGTTGTCGCCGATCTCCACGAAGGACGTCTCGCCCCGGTATTTCTTGTCCTGGGGCTCGCAACCTACGGCTGCGCCGTGGAAGAAGCGGTTGTTGCGGCCGATGGTGGTCCGACCTTCGATGAGGACTGAACTCCCGATCCAGCAGTCAGGACCGATCACCACGTCCGGGCCGATCACCGCATGGGGTCCAATCCGGACGTTGTGGCCCAGCCGTGCTTGGGGATCTACCACCGCACTCGGGTGGATCTCCGCTTCCCGCACGGGCCGGGGACCGGTTACCTTCTTGATTTTCATCGGGTCCAAGATCTTCCTCCTTGCAGGGCCGGTCAGCTGTCCACGATGGCGGACATGAGATCGGCCTCGGCCACCTTGTCGGAACCCACCCATGCCGTGCCGTGCATCTTGCACATGGGGCCCCTCATTTTCACCATTTCCAACTCGAATCTCAACTGATCGCCGGGAGTCACGGGGCGCCTGAACCTGGCCCCGTCGATCCCGCTGAAGTACACCAGCTTGCCCCTCGCATCGTCCACGCTGCTGAGCAGCAGCACGCCTCCGGTCTGGGCCATGGCCTCGATGATCAGGACTGCGGGCATGATGGGATGACCGGGGAAATGCCCCTGGAAGAACGGCTCGTTGATGGTGACGTTCTTCAAACCCACCACCCGCTGCCCCGGTTCCAGTTCGGTGATGCGGTCCACCAGCAGGAAGGGATAGCGGTGGGGCATGGTCGCCATGATGGAGCCTATGTCCCAGCCCTCAGGGTTCCGGGGAGGATAGATGCGTGGCAGAGCCCGTTCGGCCTTGGCCAGCATGCGCGTGAACTCGACGTTGGCGTCGTGCCCGGCGAACCGGGCCTTGACGTGACCCTGGATGGGCATGCCCAGCAACGCCAGGTCCCCCAGCAGGTCCAGGATCTTGTGCCTGACGCACTCGTCGGGGAAGCGCAGTTCCTGACCGCCCACGAGCTTGCCGCCGTCGAACACCAGGGCGTTGCCCAGGCTGCCTCCCTTGACCAGCCCCATGTCCTGCAGGGCCGCCACATCCTTCATCAGGGCAAAGGTCCTCGCCGGCGCGATCTCCTCCTGGAAAACCCCGGGGAGGATCTCGAACGTCGCGTCCTGGATGCCGATGGCGGCGTCCTCGTAATCGATATGGAAGGAGACGATGAAACTCTCGGCGGGCTCCACGCTGATTTCCACCCGATCCTCGCGCCACCGGCGGGGCCTGGTGATCCGGTACGTCAGGGCCGGCAGGCCCTGGTCCACGACCCCTGCCTCGTTGATCAGGTCCACATAGACCAGGGCGCTGGCGCAACCCGAAATTGGCGGTTCGCCACCCTCGAGCCTGATCCGGCAGTTGGTCACGCCCATGCCGTGCAGGGCGGCCAGGATGTGTTCCACCGTCGTGATCCGGACCCCGTCCTTCTCCAGGGTGGTGGCCCGGTTCATCTCGGAGCGATCCACGGTGTTCTCGACCAGGGCGGGAATCAGGACATCACCGTCGGCACCGGGGACCTCGAACACGATCCCGGAGTTCGCCGGTGCCGGCGAAAGGGTCATGACGGCGGGATTGCCGGTGTGCAAACCGGTCCCATCGAGGGTCACGCTCCCGCCCAATGTCTTCTGCAACCAGATCATGGTCGACCTACTTCTGCTCCCGCTGCTTGTCGTCGCATGCGTCGAGGGTCCGCCAGCGTTTGATCAGATCCGGCAACCGGCGCATGGCGCTGGTGATCCGGAATGCCTCTTTGATGTTCAGCGCCGGATAGCCAAAAACCGTCTCCCCGGCCGGAACATCCCGCCAGATTCCAGATTTGCCCGCCAACTGCGCGCCAGGGCCCACTTCCAGGTGATCGGCGATGCCGACCTGCCCCCCGGCGAACACGCCATCGCCCAGGACCACCGTACCGGCGATCCCGACCTGGGCGCTCAGGGCACAATGAGCACCGATTTTCACATTGTGGCCGATCTGGACCAGGTTGTCGATCTTTGTTCCAGTCCCGATGACCGTCCGGCCGGCCTTGGCGCGGTCGATGCAGGACCCGGCCCCCACCTCCACGTCGTCCTCCAGCACCACGATCCCCACTTGGGGAATCTTGGTCATGCCCTCCGGCCCGGGCAGGAAACCGAAGCCGTCGCTGCCGATCACGACGCCCGGATGCAGGATGACCCGGTTCCCCAGGCGGCACCCGTAACGCACCGTCACATGGGAATATACGAGGCAGCCGGAACCCAGGACCACGTTGGTGTTGCCTTCCTGCTCGTCGAGGTGATTGT
>CAYPVD010000118.1:0-9292 GCA_964414055.1 uncultured Fibrobacteraceae bacterium | reverse complement strand
GTTCACCGAGTTCTTGATCATCTCGTAGGCGGGGATGCGGGCCCGGCCGTAGCTCACGTGGGGCACCCGGGAGTAGGGCAGGTCGAACACGGCGTCGATTTCTCCCGTGGTCAGGGGCACCGGCGGCGGGTTCAGCCACACGTCGCGGTCGCCGTGGCGCTGCACCAGGGCGCGTGCATTGCCGGGGTTGGTTTCGGCGTGCATGACGCGCGAGGCGTGGGCGTAGAGCACAGGATCGTCCTTGACCGTTTCGTAGGACGGCAGGCGCACCACGCTGCGGTCACGGTCCTGAAAAAAGATCGGTTCGCCGGGGGCGTCGGGGTCGGTCGCATCGATCTCCAGCCGGCCGTCGGGAAGGCCGCGCCGCATGAAGGCGGTGCCGCGGATGTCCGTCAGCTCCTTGATGCCCCGTCCGGCGGCCAGGTGGTGGGCGATCTCCAGGATCTGCCGCTCGCCGTTGCCGTAGACCAGCAGGTCGGCCTTGCTGTCCGGCAGCACCGAATGGCGCACCTTGTCCGACCAGTAATCGTAGTGGGCGATGCGGCGCAGGCTGGCCTCGATGCCGCCGATGACCACGGGCACGCCCTTGTAGGCCTCGCGGCAGCGCTGGGCGTAGACCAGCACCGCGCGGTCGGGCCGCCGACCGCCCTCGCCATGAGGGGTGTAGGCGTCGTCCGAGCGCAGGCGCCGTTCGCTGGTGTAGCGGTTGACCATGGAATCCATGTTGCCGGCGGTGACGCCGAAGAACAGCACCGGCTCGCCCAGCGCCCGGAAGGGCTCGGGGCCGTGCCAGTCCGGCTGGGCGATGATGCCCACACGGAAACCCTGGGCCTCGAGCACCCGGCCCATGACCGCCATGCCGAAGCTGGGGTGGTCCACGTAGGCGTCGCCGGTGACCAGGATCACGTCGCAGGCCTCCCAGCCCAACTCGTCCATCTCCCGACGGGACATGGGCAACTGGGGGGCGATGCCGAAACTTGCGGCCCAGTACTTGGGCCGCGAGAAGAGGGGGACGGCGGGGGGCATGACGAAGGAGCTCATGTCGATACGAAAACCCCATTGGCCGCCATGGTCAAGGCCTACCGGACGCAAGGAAAGGTCAGGTTGGCCACGACACTGGTCCATGATGACGGAGAGCCCGGAATAATCCGCAGCGCCGTAGGCGCGAGGACATTTCCGGGCTCTCCGTCATCATGGACCAGTGTCGTGGCCTTGGCCTAGCTCTCCTTCTCCGTCCAGACTTCGATGATCCGCAGCATGGTCTCGGTGGCCAGTTCCATGTCCTTGACGCAGATCCACTCGCCGTAACCGTGGAAGGCCTGCTCGCCGGTGAAGATGTTGGGCGTGGGCAAACCCTTGGCCGACAGCACCGAGCCGTCGGTGCCGCCGCGGATGGAGCCCTGCTTGGGCTTCATGCCGGCCCGCTTGACCGCTTCGAGGGCGTAGGCCATGGCCCGCGGCTCCTTCTCCAGGTCGTACTTCATGTTGCGGTAGTATTCCTTGATCTCCATGCGGAAGCTGGAGCCGGGCCACTGGGCGCAGGCCTCCTCGGCGTACTTGCGGATCATCTCGGCCTTGGGCTTGAGCTGATCCAGTTCGAAGTCTCGGATCAGCAGGGTGACCTCGGTCTCGCTGGTGTTGCCCTTGATGGCGATGGGGTGGATGTAGCCCTCCTTGCCCTCGGTGGTCTCGGGGGCGCCTTCGCGCGGCAGACCGGCCAGGAAGGTTCCGGCCACCTTGACCGAGGGAACCATCTTGTCCTTGGCGTAGCCGGGGTGGATGTCGCGGCCCACGAAGGTCACGATGGCGCTGTCGGCGCAGAAGGTCTCGTTCTCCACCTCGCCGCGCTGGCCGCCGTCCATGGTGTAGGCCACCGTGGCGCCGAACTTCTCCACGTCGAAAAACTTGACGCCGGTGCCGACTTCCTCGTCGGGGGTAAAAGCGATCTTCACCGTGCCGTGTTTCCAGTCCGGGTTCTCGTGGATCCGGGTCAGGGCCTCCATGATCTCGGCGATGCCGGCCTTGTCGTCGGCGCCCAGCAGGGTGGTGCCGTCGGCGGTGATGATGGTCTCGCCCAGGCATTGCTGCAGGTAGGGGTTCTCGGCGGCCGAAATCTTGCGGCCCTCCTTGGGCAGCTCGATGTCTCCGCCCTGGTAGTTCTCGTGGAAGGTGGGCACCACGTTCTCGCCGCTGACCTCGGGGTAGGTGTCCATGTGGGCGATGAAGGCGATCACGGGCACGTTTTCCAGGCCCTTGGTGGCCGGCAGGGTGGCGGTCACGTAGCAGTGCTCGTCCACGGCGGCGTCATCGAGACCCACGGCCTTGAGCTCGTCCACCAGGATGCGGGCCAGATCCCACTGCCGTTCAGTGGAGGGGTAGGTTTCGCTTTCCTCGCTGCTGGTGGTGTGGACCTTGGCATAGCTGACGAAACGGTCGACGAGGGAGGGAAACGGGGAAGATGATTTTCGTTCCAGCATGAGAAGCCTCCGTATGGCAGGACAATATCGGTGCCGATGCCGTTGCGGCCGGACGCCGGGCAGTTGGTGGCCGCTTCCAAATTTGGGGAATGCGCGGGCGTCACGCAAGGCCGGATTGTCCTGGTGAGGGCCAAGAGTTTCCTTGTCCCCCCGGCCCCGGGATGTTACGGTTTTGGTCCTGAATCACGGGTTGCCCCGGCAACCCGATTTTACTGGATCTCACCCCTGCGGAGGTATCCATGGAAGTCGGTCAGACCAAGACCCTCCCCGAAAACGCTTATCGCAAGCTGGAACCGGGCGAGAAATACGTTCCCGTCGTGCCGGCGGAGACCATCGTCCCGGAAATCACCGCCTACTCCCTGACCATGGGCCTTGTCTTCGCCGTGATCTTCTCGGCGGCTGCGGCCTACCTCGGTCTGAAGATCGGCCAGGTATTCGAGGCGGCCATCCCCATCACCATCCTGGCCATCGGATTCTCGGCCATGCTGGGCAAGAAGGACGCCCTGCAGCAGCATGTGCTGATCCAGTCCATCGGTTCGGCCTCGGGCGTGGTGGTGGCCGGTGCCATCTTCACCCTGCCGGGGATCTACATCCTGGATCTGGCCGATCGCACCAACTTCCTGCAGATGTGCGCGGCGTCCCTGCTGGGCGGTTTCCTGGGCATCCTGCTGCTGATCCCCTTCCGGCGCTACTTCGTCAAGGACATGCACGGAGAGTTCCCCTTCCCCGAGGCCACCGCCAGCACCGAGGTGCTCATGGCGGGCGAGGCCGGTGGCGGCCAGGCCAGCGTCTTGGTCAAGAGCGGCGGTCTCGCCATGCTGTACCAGCTGCTCAGCCATCAGACCATCGGACTGTGGCGCGAGACCTTCTCCACCACGGCCTTCGGTTTCGGCCGCTCCATCAGCGAGAAGGTACGCCTGGAATTCCACATGCTGACCGAGGCGGCGGTTCTCGGTCTGGGCTACATCATCGGCTTGCGTTACTCCCTGATCATCGCCTGCGGTTCGTTCCTGAGCTGGTGGGTCATGATTCCCATGATCGGCATTCTGGGCAAGGGGGTGCACATCAACGGCGTCGAGTACAAGCTGGATGCCCTCAACGCCCTGTCCACCAGTGAGATCTTCGCCAATTTCGTGCGGCCCGTGGGCATCGGCGCCATCGCCATGAGCGGCCTGATCGGCGTGTGGAAGAGCCGCTCCATCATCGTGGGGGCGGTCAAGCTGGCCTTCAATTCGGGTGTGCAGGGCGGAGGCACCGGCAAGGAGACCGAGCGTACCCAGCACGATATGCCGCTGAACCTGGTGACCTTCCTGACCTTTCTCGTGCTGGCCGTGGTGTTCTTCTTCTTCTGGGCCCTGGTGCCGGGCGTGAGCCTGGTGCAGGCCATCGTGGGCCTGCTCATCGTGGGCGGCATCAGCTTCCTGTTCACAACCGTCGCCGCCCGGGCCATCGCCATCGTGGGCAGCAACCCGGTGTCGGGCATGACGCTGATGACCCTGATCATCAGCTCGGTGCTGCTCAAGGCCGTGGGCCTGAACGGCAGCGAGGGCATCGTGGCGGCCCTGCTCATCGGCGGCGTGGTCTGCACGGCCCTGTCCATGAGCGGCGGCTTCGTCAGCGATCTGAAGATCGGCTACTGGCTGGGCACGACGCCGGCCACCCAGCAGAAGTGGAAGTTCCTGGGTACGGTGGTGGCCGCGGTCTCGGTGACCGGAGTCATCATGCTGCTCAACGCCACCTACGGCTTCAAGAGCGAGGCCCTGCCCGCGCCCCAGGCCAACGCCATGGCCGCGGTCATCGAACCGTTGATGACGGGCATGCCCGCGCCCTGGCTGCTGTACATGGCCGGCGTGTTCATGGCCCTGATCCTGGAGTGGACGGGCCTGCCCGCCCTGGCCTTCGCCCTGGGCATGTACCTGCCCCTGTCGGTGAACACCCCCGTTCTCGTGGGCGGGTTGATCGCCCACTGGGTCGAGCAGGGCGGCACGGAGAAGCAGCAGACCAGGCGCAAGGAGAAGGGCACCCTCATGGCCAGCGGTTTCGTGGCCGGCGGCGCCATCATGGGCGTGCTGGCGGCCCTGGTCCGTTTCGCGGGCATCAGCTCGACCGGGCAGCAGGACTGGAGCGTGTCCGGAGCCATCGGGCTGAACCACTGGGCCGAACACATGGAAGGCTCGGCCGTGGTCACCCTGTTGGTCTTCTGCCTGCTGGCCTTCTATCTTTACAAGAGCGCCCGCAACGCCGCTGAAGATTGACCGATGAACAGGAAATGAAACCGGGACGGGCCGCCTCAGTGCGGCCCGTTCTGCCGCCGGAGGTCGAGATGGATTGTCATTGCGGATCGGGAAAACCCTACGCCGAGTGTTGCGAACCCGTCATCAAGGGGCAGCGTACGGCGGTCACGGCCGAGGAACTCATGCGGGCCCGCTACGCGGCCTTCGTCGAGGCGGATGTCGATTTCCTGACCGAGTCCATGCATCCGGACTCGCGCGCGGATCATGATCCGAACGGGACCCGGGACTGGGCCGAGAACAGCGAGTGGCTGGGGCTGCAGATCCTGAACGTATCTGCAGGCGGGCCGGACGACGAGACCGGCGAGGTCGAGTTCATCGCCAGCTTCGAGTACGGCGGGGAGTTCAGTCCCTACCACGAGATCGCCACCTTCGAGCGTCTCGACGGTCGCTGGTACTTCAAGGAAGGCAGGCCGGGGGTGCAGCAACCGGTGACCCGCACCGAACCGAGGGTCGGCAGGAACGATCCGTGTCCCTGCGGCAGCGGGCGCAAGTACAAACGGTGCTGCGGGGCTTGAAAATGGTCTCGGCGGGCAGAACCGGGTTGCCCCTGGTGATGTTCCTATGCCTGGCCCTGCTGGCCGGTCCCAGGGGGTCGGCGACAGCCGGGCCCGACCCGGTTCCCGCCCGGGGCGGCGAGATCGCCCCCGCCACCGAGAAGCCTTCCTGGCTGGGCAGATTGTTCAACCGCTACCTGCGCGCCAAGCCCCAGACCGGCGAGATCCTCCGGGGCCGGGCCGAGGAAACCGCATCCCGTTACGTCGCCTACGCCGGCTGGACCATCGAGGTCGTGCTGGTCAACCAGGTCGAGACCTTCGACGAGGACTGGCATGAGCGCAAGGGTTTCGGCACCCGGCTCTTCAACAACCTGACCACACCCCTGCAGCAGAGCACCCAGGACGGGACCATTCGGCGGCAGCTGCTGTTCAGGGCCGGACAGCCGCTCGATCCGGTCGCCCTGGCCGATACCGAGATACTGCTGCGCTCGCTGCCCTTCATCGATGATGTGAGGATCATGGTGGTCCCCCTGACGGGTCAGCAGGAAAGTGTGGCGGTGGTTGTCGAGAGCCGCGACAGCTGGCCCCTGGGTATCGACGGCAAGATCGTCGACAAGGATCGTTACAACGCCAGCCTCTACTCGGTCAACCTGTTCGGCAGGGGTCTGGCCTGCTCCAACGAGCTGGTGCACAATGCAGGAGACCAGCGGCCTTGGGGGTATCATGGGCATGTGCGCCAGCCCAACCCCACGGGGCACTTCACGGATCTGGACCTGGATTACGAGGATTCCTGGCGCCGGTTGCGGCGGCAGGTGTCCGTGGAGAAGAACCTCGTGCACCAGGGCGTGCGCCTGGTCGGCGGGGGCGAACTGGAGGTTGAGGACGACCGGGACAACGACGGCATCCCCCGCAAATTCTCCGTGGGAGATTTCTGGCTCGGTCGCGCCCTGAGGCTGAACCGCAAGGCTCCGGCCCCCCGTCAGGGCACCCTCCTGCTGGTCCCCGCCGTGGGCTACCGCCGGGTCCGGTTCAGCGAGCGTCCGGAAGTTACCCTCAGCACCAACCGCAGCTACCACGACCGCACCCTGGTGCTGGCGGGTCTTTCCCTGGTACGGATCCGGGATTTCAAGACCAGCTATTTCTACAGGATGGGCGAAACGGAGGATATCCGTGCCGGCTGGCAGGCCCAGGTGGCCGTGGCCTACGAGGACGGCGAGTTCCAGAAACGGTCCGGCAACTGGCTCCGGGCGGGGATGGTTTCGGTCGGGGACAGGGGCCGGGTGCTGGCTGTCGGCCTGGCGGGCGGAGGGTACTGGCGGAGCGGGGACTTCGAGGAAGGGGTCCTTGACGCGTCGGCTTTTTTCGCCACCCGTCTGTACGGGCTGGGCGCTTTCGGCCAGCGGTGGTATCTTCGGGCCCGCTACACCCGGGGGTTCGACCGGTTTCTCGAGGAAACCATCAGCCTGGACAACCGCTCGGGCTTGCGCGGGGTCGAGGATGGTGTCCTGACCGGCCGCCAGCGCCTGGTGTCGACTCTGGAAACACGGCTGTTCACACCCTGGTCGCTGCTGGGGTTCCGTTGCCTGCTGCTGGGCTACGTGGATGCCGGGATCATCGCCGGCCAGGACGAGTCCCTGGCCGGCCGGCGGGTCCTGATCAGCTCCGGGCTGGGCCTGCGCCTGGACAATCCCCAGCTGGTGCTGCCGCCGCTGCAGGTGCGGGTCGGGGTGCGTGACGAGGCCCGGGGTTCGGACACGGTGGTGGAGATCGTGTTCGGCGGCGGCAGGTCCCGGGAGAACTTCCTGTATCCGGCGGTCAAGCCCCAGCCGGTGGCTTTCCGCTAGAACGGATCGAAAGGCGGCGCGGAACCTTGCGGAGAATCTGGATACGGCGCAGGGGAGGCCCGGAGGTTCTGGAGGTGCGGACATCTCCCGTTCCTGAGCCGACGGCCGCCGAGGTGCGGATCAAGGTGGCCGCAGCAGGGGTGAATTTCGCCGACATCATGATGCGCCGGGGGCTATACCCCGACGCGCCGAAGCTGCCTGCGGTGCCCGGTTACGAAGTCGCCGGCGTTGTCGACGCCGTGGGCCGGGATGTTGATTCTGACCTTCTCGGCCGAAGGGTCGTGGCCATGTGCCGATTCGGCGGCTACAGCGAGCAGGTCTGCGTGCCGGCCGAACTGGCCTACACCATCCCCTCCGCTGTGGATCTCCACGCCGCCGCCGCGTTGCCGGTCAATTACCTGACGGCCTGGCAGATGGTCAGGGTGATGGCCGCCCCGGGCGAGGGGGAAACGGTGTTGATCCATTCCGCCGCCGGCGGGGTGGGGTTGGCCGCGGTTCAGCTCTGCCGTCTGGCCGGGGCGCGGATCCTGGGTACCGCTTCCCCCGCCAAGCACGATTTCCTGCGTCGGCAGGGGGTGGCTCACGTGTTCGATTCGCAGCAGGAGGATTTCGCTGACGAGGTCAGGAACGTCACCGATGGCCGGGGGGCCGATGTGGTCCTCGAACCCCGCCACGGCCGCTGGATCGGGGAGAGCTACGATGCCACCGCCAAGTGCGGGCGGCTGATCCTGTTCGGCTTCTCGGCCGCGGCCCAGGGCGGCCGCTCGGGCCTGTGGTCGTCCCTGGGCACCCTGGCCAGGGTACCCTGGTTGAGGATCAACCCCGTGCGCATGATGAACGACAACAAGATGGTCGGCGGGGTGAACCTGGGGCGCATGTGGGATCAGGGTGTCCTGGTGGCCCGCTGGATGAAGGCCCTGCTCGACCATGCCGCACGGGGGGAGATCTCGCCGGTGATCGACAGCGTCCACCCCTTCCAGGAAGCGGGCCGGGCCCACGACCGTCTGGAACTGCGCCGCAACGTGGGCAAGGTCCTGCTGACGCCGACACGGGAGGACCGGGCTTGAAGATCTCGGCGGCCATCATCACCCGGAACGCCGCTGCGGACCTGGAGCGTTGCCTGGCCTCCCTGGATTTCGTGGACGAGATCGTCGTCCTGGACCAGGGCAGCACCGACGGGACGGACGAGGTCTGCGCCCGCTTCGGGGCGGCGATCCACCAGACTTCGTGGCTGGGGTTCGGCCCCACCAAGCAGAAGGCCGTTTCCCTGTGCCGCAACGACTGGATCCTGAGTATCGATTCGGATGAGGAAGTGGGACCTCGCCTGCGGGAGGCCCTGATGCGGATGCCGGACGAGCCGCCGCTGGCCTGTTACCGGATCAACCGTCTCAGCATGTTCCTGGGCAAGTGGATCCGCCATTGCGGCTGGTATCCCGACCGGATCGTGCGCCTGTTCGACCGCCGCCGGGCCGGTTTCAACGATCGCCGGGTCCATGAGGAGGTCGTGGTCGACGGCGACTGCGGCCTGTTGCCAGGCCATCTGCGCCACTACGCCTACACGACCTGGGAGCAATACGTGGCCAAACTGGACCGCTACACGACCCTGGCCGCCGCGCAGCTGCACGACGAGGGACGGCGCTCCTCCCTGGCCGGGGCGGTGGCGCGCGCCTCGGCGGGGTTCTGGCGCATGTGGCTGCTGCAGGGGGGGGTGCTCGACGGCGCCCACGGCCTGGTGCTTTGCCTGGGTTCGGCCTTTTCCATCCTGAGCAAGTACGTCAAGCTCTGGCGGCTGGAGCGCCTGTGAAGGTACTGGTGACACGTACGGACCGATTGGGTGATCTGGTGCTGGCCTTGCCGGTGCTGGATTTCCTGCGGACGGTGAAACCGGAGTGGCGGCTGCAGATGCTGGTCGCCCCGGGGCTGGAAGCGGTGGCGGCGGGGCATCCGGCCGTGGACGAGGTCCACGCCTGGTCCGCCGACATGAAGCCCGGTCTGCGTCGGCAGTTGGCGGAGGAACTGGGAACCCAGGGCTTCGAGGCCGTGCTCATGGACACGCTCGGGAGGCTCAAGGACCGCGGGGTGGAGTAGGCCGCGCGCGCAACCTTGCAGCCCCCGCGGCTCTGTGGTACAACTTGGTCTGGCTGAGGCATGTCGCGGCGGCGTGGATATGCCCCCCCCGACCA
>CAYPVD010000117.1:0-9361 GCA_964414055.1 uncultured Fibrobacteraceae bacterium | reverse complement strand
CCCCAGACGGGTGAGCTCAAGGCCTTGAAGGTGGACGAGAGGTTCATCCGCAGCATCGAGGAGCGCCTGCAGCTGAAGACGGATGAGCAGCGCGAGACCTTCCGCACCACCATCCGCAAGATCTACGGGCAGAAGATCAGCCTGGATCCGAACTACGACTTCATGGACAACCTCGAGCTGGTCAAGGCCGTCACCGACGTGCGGCTCAAGAGCGACATCGCCGGGGCCGGCAGCCTCATCGGCGCCCTGGCCAACCGCACCAACGAGGAGAACCAGAAGCTGTACGACCGCATGGTGGACACCATGCTGAACAAGTTGGGCTACTGCCGGACCTGCGCGCAGAAGACCATCGAGTACTTCTGCACCCAGGAAGACGAGAGTTGAACAGGGACCGCGACATGAAACCGCAGCCGGATACCGTGCAGCACGTTACGGGTTTCTACGACCTGGCCGACCTGCAGTGGATCCAGGCCCTCAGTCCCGAGGGCGGCAGCTACAGTGTGCGCATCAAGTCCCTGGACGACCTGATGGAGCGGGACAAGCGGCGGGAGAAGGACGGCTTTCCGCGCAAGATCCGCATCGGCAAGCTGGTCAAGCCCGGCCGCGGCGGCAAGGACAAGGTCGTGGTGGTGCCGACCACGGTCGAGGAGAAGTTCGTCCACGATCCCAACTTCAAGGAGCAGGCCGAGGGCGGGGGCTCGGGCGGCAGCGGCGAGGGCGAGGAGGGCGAGGTCATCGGCGAGCAGCCCGTGCGCCCCGAGCCGGGCGAGGGCGACGGCGCGGGCCCCGGGCAGGGCGAGGGCTCGGCCCACGAGATGGAATCCAACGCCTACGACCTGGGCAAGATCCTGACCGAGCAGTTCTCCCTGCCCAATCTGCAGAACAAGGGCAAGAAGCGGTCCCTGACCCGGTACAGCTACGAACTGACCGACCGCCACCGGGGTTTCGGGCAGCTGCTGGACAAGAAGGCCACCCTGCGGCAGCTCATCAAGACGAACCTGGCCCTGGGCCGGCTGGATCCGGTCGGTGGTCTGGACACCACCGACTTCCTGGTCTCCCCGCAGGACAAGGTCTACCGCATCCTTTCGCGGGAGAAGGACTTCGAGAGCCAGGCCATGGTCTTCTTCCTGCGGGACTACTCAGGCTCCATGAGCGGCAAGCCCACCGAGGTGGTCGTCAGCCAGCACGTGATGATCTACAGCTGGATCCTGTACCAGTACGCCGGGCAGGTCGAGTCGCGCTTCATCCTGCACGACACCGAGGCCAAGGAGGTCCCGGACTTCTACACCTACTACAACAGCCGGGTGGCCGGCGGCACCAAGGTCGCCGCGGCGTTCAGGCTCGTCAACGAGATCGTGCAGAAGGAGAACCTGGCCCGGGACTACAACATCTACGTTTTCCACGGCACCGACGGCGACGACTGGGACAGCGAGGGCAAGGAGATGCTGCCGGAGCTGGAGCACATGATGACCTACAGCAGCCGCGTGGGGGTGACCATCGCCCAGAACGCCTACGGTTCGGGCGGGCAGACCGAGGTGCAGAAGTACCTGGTGGGCAGCGGCTGGCTGGAGGAGAAGAAGCACCTGCTGCGCCTGGACGTGATGAGCGAGGACGCGGAAGAGGCCCGGATCATCGAGGGCATCAAGCACTTGATCAGTGAATAGGACGGGGAAGCCGGAACCATGGAACTGATCGATCAACACGCCAAGGCCATCATGGAGGGCTGCAAGGAGCGGGCCCGCGATGCCGGGCTGCGCTTCGAGGACGAGACCCTCGAGTACATCGTGACCAACCGGGACCTGCTGGAGCTGTCGCCCAAGATCATGATCCCCACCATGTACGACTACTGGGTGCAGGACGTGGAGGTGCTCAAGGGCAAGGGACGCTACGAGCTGTATCCCGGCAACCCCTTCGAGACCGTCATCAACACGCGGCCGGCCATCAGCTACTACAACGACAACAACCCCGACTGGCTGAACGTGATGATCTTCTACCACGTCCTGGGGCACATCGACTTCTTCCAGAACAACCTGTACTTCCGGCACACCTGGGACGACGACTTCACCGGGCAGGCCCTGGCCGACAAGCGGGCGATCACGCGGCTGCGCGGCGAGCACGGGCGCTGGGTGGACTACGTCATCGAGTTCGCGCGGTCCATCGACAACCTGGTGGATTTCCACGGGCTGCTCTCGAACCTGCACCGGCCGTCCCGCAACGGGGTTTCGCAGCGGATGGACTTCTACTTCGATGTCTTCCTGCAGGAGCGCAAGCAGGTGCGGGTCAACGACTACGTCAAGGAGATCGAGCGCTACAACGCCTGCGTGCGCGAGCACGGCGCCGAGGGCGAGGACGTCTTCTTCCGGGAGGTGGCGGTCCGCTACCCGGAGTTCGCGGCCATGTTCGAGAAGGCGGGCCGGAAGCAACCGGACCAGGGACGCGACGTCATGCAGTTCCTGCTGGACCACTCGCCGCTGCTGGAGCGCGAGGAGAACCGCTGGATGCAGGACATCCTGCAGATCGTGCGCAAGACTTCCCTCTACTTCCAGCCCCAGATCCGTACCAAGATCATGAACGAGGGCTGGGCCAGCTACTGGCACGAGACCCTGTTCATGCGGGACGACCGCATCAAGGGGCACGAGGTGGACTTCGCGCGCGTCAACGCCGCGGTGACGGCCATGCCGCGGGTGGGTCTGAATCCCTACGCCCTGGGCATGAGGCTGTTCGCCTTCATCGAGGAGGCGGCGGACAAGGGCCGCTACACCCGGGACTTCACGGCCCTGACCGACATCGAACAGCGCCGACGCTTCGACCGGAAGACCGGAGCCGGCAGGGATTTCATCTTCACGGTGCGGGAGAACTACAACGACTTCCTGTTCGTCAACAGCTTCATCGAGCAGGATTTCCTGGACCGGCACCGCCTATTCGTGGCGGACAAGGTCCTGGACGAGCAGCGCATGGTCTGGCGCTGGTACGTCAAGAGCCGCAACGCCGAGGACTACAAGGCCATGGTGCGGGAATCCCTCTACCACCCGCCGTACATCACGGTGGACCTGGACAAGACGGGCGAGGACACCCTCTACCTCGTCCACCACTTCGAGGGCATGCCCCTGGTGGCCGAGTTCATCCACAACACCATGCTGGGCCTGGAATTCCTGTGGGGCGGCAAGGTGACCCTGGAGACCACCGAGGTGAAATCCGTCAAGAAACCGGATCAGCCGGTGCAGCCGGTACTGCCGGGCATGGCTCCGGCACCCGGGCCGGAGCCGGAGATAGAGTGGCAGCGGGTGCGTTACGTCATGAAGGACCGCAAGCTGGGCAAGGGAGTGATCTGATCGTGGACGAGGTACGCAAGGCCCTGAAGAATCTGGCCAAGAGCCAGGAGGTTCTCGACCAGGAGCGGACCATACCCTTCGACGAGTTCCTGGTGCGGCTGCGCCGGTACCCCGAGCGGATGATCCGCAACGTCCATCAGGTCTTCCACGACATGGTCAAGACGTACGTGGGCGAGGGCCACGACGAGTACCCGGGCGACCCCGAGTCCATCAACTTCATCGGCTACGACTGCAGCCGGCTGTTCGTCGAGGGCTCGGACCAGCCGTTCTTCGCCGACCGCATCTTCGCCAACCGCCTGATGTCCATGATCGAGGGTCTGCGCGGGGGTGCGCAGCAGAACAAGATCTACCTGTTCGACGGCCCCCCCGGCAGCGGCAAGTCCACCTTCCTGAACAACCTCCTGCGCAAGTTCGAGGAGTATGCCAACAGTCCCGAGGGCTGTCGCTACGAGGTGGTGTGGCGCCTGGACCGCAGCCTGCTTGAGGGCGACCTGCACGGGGAAGTCGAGACCGGCGGCCGGCTCAGCCGTCTGCTGGATCGCCGCGGCGAAGGGGTGGACGCGTCCGACATGCCGGGCCGCCAGCGCTACCTGGAGGTGCCCTGCCCCAGCCATGACAACCCCCTGCTCATGGTTCCCAGGGAACTGCGGTCGCAGTTCCTGGACGGCCTGTTCGCCAACGACCAGTTCAAGTGGAACCTCTCGACGGGCAAGGAATACGACTGGGTCTTCCGGGACGATCCCTGCACCATCTGCAGTTCGCTCTACAAGGCCCTGCTGCACAAGCTGGGCGACCCGGTGAAGGTCCTGGAGATGATCCACGCCCGGCCCTACAGGTTCGACCGCCGCCTGGGAGAGGGCATCACTGTGTTCAATCCCGGGGACCGTCTGACCAAGCAGCCGGTACTGACGAACCCGGTCCTGCAGCGGCGCATCGGCACCCTCCTGCAGGACAGCAACAAGGTGCGCTATATCTTCTCGCGCTACGCCCGCACCAACAACGGCATCTACGCCCTGATGGACATCAAGGGGTTCAACCGCGAGCGCCTGCTGGAACTGCACAACATCATCAGCGACGGGGTTCACAAGGTGGAGGAGATCGAGGAGCGGGTCTATTCCCTGTTCGTGGGCGTGATGAACCCCGAGGACAACAAGAACATCCGCGGCTTCCAGTCCCTGAGCGACCGCATCGAGTTCATCAACATCTCCTACGTGCTGGATTCGTCCACGGAGGTGGCGATCTACAAGAACATCTTCGGCCGCCACATCGGTGAGAGCTTCCTGCCGCGGGTGCTGGAGAACTTCGCACGGGTGATCATCTCCAGCCGCCTGAACGAGAAATCGCCGGCCATGCTCGACTGGATAGGGGACGCGGACAAGTACAAGCTGTACTGCGACGAGAACCTGCACCTGCTGAAGATGGCCATCTACACCGGGGTGATCCCCGTCTGGCTGGACGAGGAGGACCGCAAGAACTTCACGGCCCGCATTCGCCGCCGGGTGATCGCCGAGGCCGAGACCGAGGGGCAGAGCGGCTTCAGCGGACGCGATTCCATCGATATCTTCCACGACCTGTACTCGAACTACGCCAAGGAAGGGAAGATGATCACCATGGATACCCTGGTGGCCTTCTTCACCCGGGCGCGACCCGAGCTGGCCAAGAAGATTCCCGAGGGCTTCCTCGACAGCCTGCGGCGGCAGTACAACTATCAGATCCTGCAGGAGGTCAAGGAGTCCCTCTACTACTACAACGAGGAACGCATCGCGCGGGACCTGAAGAACTACCTGTTCGCCCTCAACTACGAGACCGGCACCACCGCGGTCTGCTCGTACACAGGGGACAAGCTGGAGATCACCGAGAGCTTCCTGGCGGGCATCGAGACCCACCTGCTGGGCGAGGACGTGGGCGAGGGGCGCCGCCGCGAGTTCCGCGCGGAGACCCAGCGGGAGTACACCTCGCGCACCCTGACCCAGGAGATCATGGTCGAGGGCAAGGACATCACCGCCACAGATCTGTTCGCCGAGCTGCACAAGCGCTATGTCTTCAGCCTGAAGGAGAAGGTGCTCGAACCCTTCCTGCGCAACGCCAACTTCCGGCGCGCCCTGAAGGATTTCGGGACGGACGATTTCCGCACCTACGACCGCAAGATCCGCGACGACGTCACGTACCTGCTGAACAACCTGCAGGACAAGTTCGGGTACAACGAGCAGGGCGCCCGCGAGGTGTGCATCTACGTGGTGGACCACGAGCTGGCCGAGGAGTTCGAGGAGTAGCGGGCCTATTCCCCGGTCTCGTCCCTTATCCGGTAGGTGATGACCTTGGCCTTCTCCAGGGTCACGAGGCCCTCGGTGATCAGTTCGTCCAGCAGCGGCAGGAAACCCTGGATCTTCTCCTCGGTATCGACGATCTCCACGACCATGGGCAGATCCTCGGACAGGCGCAGTATCTTGGCCGTGTGCACGCGGCTGCTGCCTCCGTAACCCAGGAAGCCGCGCAGGACCGTGGCCCCGGCCATGCCGTGCTCGCGGGCCTTCTCCACCAGCAGCTGGTACAGGGGGCGGCCCTCGGCCTTGTCGCTCTCGCCGATGAAGATGCGCAGCAGATAGGCGTTTTCCGGTAGGTTCATCCCGATCTCCTTCCCTCGGTCCATACCCTGATCAGATGAGGCGTCCGGCCGCCATGCCGACCAGCAGGGCGGCGAGGCCCAGTCCGTTCTGCAGGGAGAAATTGGCGAACGCGTAGATCCACTCGTGGGCGCGCATGAGCTCGCCCGTCTCGAGGATGAACGCGGAGAAGGTGGTGAAGGCGCCCATGAACCCGATCATGACCACCGCGCGCGATTCGGGCGTCACCGGCAGGCGGTGGCGGAAGAGGGCCCACAGCATGCCGGCCAGGAAACAGCCGAGAACGTTCACGGCCAGGGTGCCCCAGGGGAAATAGGGCCCGGCCAGACGCTGGACCAGCCCCGCCAGGCCGTAGCGGGACAGGGTGCCGATGGCTCCGGCGGCGGCCAGGAGGGCGATTTTCAGAAACATGGCGAGGTTCCTTTCACGGTCCCGCACGCCGGGCGTGGATCACGCATACCCGTCGGGGTTGGCGCTCTGCCAGCGCCAGTGGTCGGCGCACATGCGGTCGATGTCCAGCTCCGCGCGCCAGCCCAGCAGCTCGGCGGCCAGGGAAGGGTCGGCCCAGCAGGCCGCGATGTCCCCGGGACGCCGCCCGACGATGCGGTAGGGCACGGGCCGTCCCGAGGCCTTCTCGGCGGCCTTGACCATCTCCAGCACCGAGTAGCCCCGGCCGGTGCCCAGGTTGATCGCCGTGCATCCGGACAGTTCATCCAGATGGTCCAGGGCGGCCAGGTGTCCCCGGGCCAGGTCCACAACGTGGATGTAGTCCCGCACCCCGGTCCCGTCGGGGGTGTCGTAGTCGTCGCCGAAGACCTCCAGCCGATCCCGGCGGCCGATGGCCACCTGCATGATGTACGGCATCAGGTTGTTGGGGATATCCCGGGGGTCCTCCCCGATGCGCCCGTCGGGGTGGGCGCCCACGGGGTTGAAATAGCGCAGCAGCACGGCGCGCCAGCGGGTGTCGGCGGCGCACAGGTCGCGCAGGATGTCCTCGATGAAGAGCTTGGTGCGGCCGTAGGGGTTGGTGGTCGAAAGCGGGAAGTCCTCGGTGATGGGCAGGGAGGCGGGGTCGCCGTAGACGGTGGCCGAGGAGCTGAAGATGATGTTGCGGCAATCGGCGCGGTCCATGGCCTCCAGCAGCCCGATGGTGCCGGTGAGGTTGTTGTCGTAGTAGCGCAACGGCACGGTGCAGCTCTCGCCCACTGCCTTGAGCCCGGCGAAGTGGATGACCGCGGCGACGGCGTGCTCGGCGAAGATCCGCTCCAGGACGGCCCGGTCCCGCATGTCCCCCTCGATGAAGGCGAGCTCGCGTCCGGCCATCTCCTGGACACGGCGCAGGCTTTCGGCGCTGGAGTTGGACAGGTTGTCCAGGACGACGACCTTCCAGCCCGCCTGCAACAGTTCCAGACAGGTGTGGCTGCCGATGTAGCCTGCCCCGCCGGTTACCAGGATGGAACTATCCGGCGCCATGTCACGCTCCCGGGAAGAGGATGTGGTTGCCCGGGCCGCCTTCGCGGCCCGGGGTGGTTGATCCTACCGCTCGCCCACCTGGTAGGCCGAAAGAGCCGCGATGTTGACGATTTCGGATACCGTGGACTGGATGGACACCAGGTTGATGGGACGCTGCAGGCCCACCAGCAGCGGGCCGATCACCTCGCAGTTGCCCAGGGCTCCCACCAGTTTGTAGGCGATGTTGCCGCTCTGCAGGTCGGGAAAGATCAGCACGTTGGCTTCCCCGCCCACGGGCGAGTCGGGAACCGACAGCTTGCAGGCCATGGGGTTGAGGGCCACGTCGCCGTGCATCTCACCGTCCACCCTCAGTTCCGGATGCTCCCGGCGGAGGATGTTCACCGCGTCGCGGACCTTGTGGCTCTCGGGCCGGTTGTTGTCGCCGAAGTTGCTGAACGACAGCATGGCGACCACCGGTTCCAGGTTGAAGTACCGGGCGACCGACGAGGCGCGCAGGGCGATATCCGCCAGCAGCCTGGCGTCGGGTTCGAAGTTGACCGTAGTGTCGGCGAAGATGAAGACCTTGCCTTCGATGAGCAGGACGTGCATGCCCACCACGCGCTTGACCCCTTCCTCGAGGTCGCCCAGGGTCAGGGACCAGCGGATGGAATCGACGAAGGGGCGGTCGGCTCCGCACACCATGCCGTCGGCTTCGCCGCTACGCAGCATCATGGCGCCGTGGTGGATGGGACGCCGGACCATGCGCCGCGCCTTGGCCAGGGTGTAGCCCTTGCGTGCCCGCTCGGTCCACAGCAGCTTGCCCTTGGCGTCGTTGTCCGGATCCTGGGAGGGATCCTTGATGATCATGCCCTCCATGGGCAGTCCCAGGGCCTTGGCCTTGGCCTCTATGCGCTGCTTGTCTCCCAGCAGGATGGGCTGGCAGTAGCCTTCGTGGACGCAGATCCGGCAGGCCTCGAGGATGCGCTGGTCCTCTCCCTCGGGAAAGACGATGCGCTTGTGGAGGGCGCGGGCCCGGGAGCGGATCGAATGCATGACCATGACGCTGCGGTTGGCCATGCCCTCGAGCCTGTCGCGGTACTCGTCCCAGTCCGTGATGGGCTGCTGGGCGATGCCGGTGTCGCAGGCGGCCTTGGCCACGGCCATGGCCTCGGCGGCCAGCACCCGCGAGTCGAAGGGCTTGGGGATGATGTATTCCGGCCCGAACTCGAAGTGCTCCCCGCCGTAGGCGGCGGCCACCTCGGCCGGTACCGGTTGCCGGGCCAGGTCGGCCAGGGCGTGGGCGGCCGCGATCTTCATCTCCTCGTTGATGCTCGTGGCCCTGACGTCCAGGGCGCCGCGGAAGATGAAGGGGAAGCCCAGCACGTTGTTGACCTGGTTGGGATAGTCGGAGCGGCCGGTGGCCATGATCACGTCCGGCCGGGCATCCTTGGCGTCCTCGTAGGTGATCTCCGGATCGGGATTGGCCATGGCCATGACGATGGGCCTGTCGGCCATGGACCGCACCATGTCCTTGCTGACCAGCCCCTTGATGGAGTAGCCCAGGAAGACGTCCGCTCCCTCCATGGCGTCGGCCAGGGTCCGCTTGTCGGTTTCGACGGCGAAGTGCTCCTTGTACTTGTTCATCCCCTTCTTGCGGCCCTTGTAGCAGACGCCCTTGCTGTCCACGAGGGTGAAGTTGCCGCGGGGAACGCCTATGGACTCGATGAGCTTGGCGCAGGCGATGGCGGCCGCCCCGGCGCCGGAGACCACGATCTTCAGGTCCTTGAATTCCTTTTCCTGCAGCTTGGCGGCGTTGATCAGCGCGGCGGCGGAGATGATGGCCGTACCGTGCTGGTCGTCGTGGAAGACGGGGATGTTCATGGTCTCGCGCAGGCGTTCCTCGATGATGAAGCACTCGGGAGCCTTGATGTCTTCAAGATTGATGCCGCCCAC